>JAXHMZ010000005.1 GCA_034521025.1 Candidatus Campbellbacteria bacterium | reverse complement strand
AACCCATTGAGGTCTCAACGCTCTCTCCGTTCTTAAGCGCGGTTATGCTCGCCCCACTACCAAGGTGGCACACGATCGTACGATCTTCTAGATCTCCTGATTTACTCAAAGTACGCACGATAGAAGAGAGGGCCAGTCCATGATAACCGATCTTTGCAACACCATATTTTTTGTTGATATCCCGAGGAAGAGCGTATCTCTTTGCTGTCAGAGGGATAGTTTGATGAAATTCGCTATCCGACACCGCAAAAAGCTCTATATCCGGATACGATTTTTTAATGTGTTCAATTTCTTTAATTATAAAAGTTAAGTGAACCGGATCACGGTCTTGATTTTCCCGTAATAATTCTACGTATTCATCATCGATCGGTCTGTGCGAGGCGAAATATTGCCCGGGCATGACTATCCGAATTCCGGCTCGTAAGCTCTTTAAAGTCTTCTCCTTGGGATAACCGCTCGTTTGAGTATTTCAAGAAAATGATCAAAAGCAAAGACAAATGCATTTTCTTCTACTGACTCCTTTTCTCCATGATCTATAGATAAAAAATATCCGCTTTCACGTCTTTCTATGATCATCGAAATAGATCCTTCTTCTTTGCTTTCAAACGAATACTTCTTGGAAGATGAGCCGATGTTTATTGCTAAGTAGTCCATCGCCATTCTTCTATACTATCGGGGTCAACTCCGTTTTTGATAATGTAGTCCTTATGTTCTTCTAGGGTTTCTTCGTAACGAGATATAAACTCTTTAGCTTTTTCTTCTGATATCACCCCTTGTTCGCGAGCATGCTCTACCGCCTCCATTGCCAAAGTAAAACGATCTGTATTATTGCGCACATGCATATCAAACGGCGTTGTAGTTGAACCGTTTTCTTCATAACCGTGTATAGTAAAGCGCTCTGAAGAATAGCCGTAGTCAAAAAGTATTTGTTTTATGGTCTGAGGATAACCGTGAAAGTTAAATATGACCGGCTTGTCTTTGGTAAAGTATTGATCAAAGTCATTTCGCAAAACCTTACATTGAGAATGCCCAATACCTAGAGCGGAAAGAGAAACTACACTAACAAAGCGCGGCCGAATTTCCGGCATTTCTTTACGTAGGATATCTATAGCGGCCAAACTTTCTTTGGTTAGATAATCACCCGCCGCCGCGAATACAACGTGGGGGTCTTCCTCAGAGGCAAAATCCCATATATTTATACCTTCCTCCATATCCTGATTCGCCTCATCGAGCGTACGCCACCTCGGCTCTAAGGTCTTGCCTGCAACGATAATGTTTATCTCTTGCTTTGACGCTAAACATCTATGCAAAACAGCCAAGGTACTATTGCCATCCGGCGGGAAATAGACATTAACGAAACAGCCCTGGCGCTGTAGCATATCGTCGACAAACCCCGGATTTTGGTGAGAAAAACCGTTGTGTTCCTGACGCCAGCCACTCGAGGTAAGAATATAGTTAAGAGAGCCGATGTCTCCTCGCCAAGGAACATCACGAGCAACATTGAGGAACTTTGCGTACTGGTCGGCCATACTGCCAACTATTTGAATAAATGCTTCATAGGAAGCAAATACCGCGTGGCGACCGGTGAGAATATATCCCTGAGCCAAACCTTGCAAGCTATGTTCTGAGAGCATTTCCATTACCCTTCCATCTCCAGCGATATCTCTATCCCATTGTTCCAGAGGCCAGACAAAAGCGCGCGTAGTAGTTTCAAAAACTTTATCTAATTTGTTGGAATAGGTTTCATCCGGCGACATTAAGCGGAAATTGCGATTTTCGGAATTGTGCTGGAAAACTTTGTTCAAATAATCTCCGGCGCGGCGCATACTACTTGATCCGATCGTTCCTGGTATGCTCGCGTCTTCCGCGCTTTCATGAGGGTCGGGTAGGTTGAGTGGCTTGTATACCGGACTCCCGCCGTGCGCGTGTAGCGAACCTCCCATTCTCTTGTTTTCCGGAGGCACTATAGAAAGTATGTCTTCGTCAAATTTGCCATTACTAAAGAGCTCTTCAAACCGATAGGATTTTAACCACGACTCTAAGGCCTCAAGATGAATCGGGTCACTCTTTGCTTCCTTGGCAATTACTTGGTGCGAGAGATGATTATCTTCGATTTTCTTCCCACCAAGCTCATCGATCGAATTCCACCCCTTGGGAGTCCTGAGAACGATCATTGGAAACCTAGGAGGATGGTTCCTACTTCCTTCACGAGACAAGTATTGAGTATATCTTATAGATTCGAGACACTTCTCAAGTGTTTCCTGCATCCTTTCATAAACATCATAATCCTCATACGAGGAGACAAAATATGGCTCATAACCATAACCCCAGAAAAGAGAGTTTAACTCTTCATCCGTCATACGCCCCATCATAGTTGGGCCGGAGATTTTGTAACCATTCAAGTGTAATATAGGAAGTACCGCTCCATTGTTAGCCGGATCTATGAGTTTATTTATATGCCAGGCAGCAGATAGTGGTCCAGTTTCTGCCTCTCCGTCTCCTATTACACAGGCCGTTATTAGGTCTGGATTATCCAGTATTGATCCATAAGCAGTAGACAAAGAATAACCGAGCTCTCCCCCTTCCAAAATGACTCCCGGAGCTTCTGGGTTGCTGTGGCTAGGAAAGCCATAAGGCCAACTAAATTTTTCTGATATATATTGTATCCCCTTCTTATCGATTGTTGCTTCGGGGTGGTATTTCCCTAAAGTACCTTCCAAAAAAAGGTTGGACTGGATAGCCGGAAAACCGTGTCCCGGGCCTAAAACAAACAACATATCTAAATCGTGCTTGGCGATCAGAGCGTTGAGATGAGCGTATGTAAAGTTTATACCGGGACAAGTTCCCCAGTGACCCAAGAGACGGGGCTTAATGTCACTGTGCTCGAGCGGGTTTTCTAAAAGAACGTTCTTCTGTAAATAGATCTGTACAGCGCTAAGATAGTCCGCCGCGCGAACATATTTCCTTATAGATTCCTCCATGCCTTAAGTATACTACTGATTTTAAATATATAAATGTGAATATATTGACCACTCTTCACACTGTACACACTTATTTATTCACGCACAGATTCCTCCTGATATACTGCGTGTATGTATAATCCACAAAACTTACACGAATGTGAAGTTGAAAAGAAAAGAAACCCACGCAGAGTAGTCGACACTTTAATGACCGGCATAGGAGGAGTAGCCTCGGTATCTAGTATTCCACAAGTAATAAAGATCTGGGAAACGGGAGATGTCAGTGGAATATCTCTCACGACTCAGATGCTTGCGTTAGGTGCCGTAGTCGCTTGGTTTTTCTATGGACTTTATATACAAAATAAGCCACTCGCTATTACAAGCGCACTCTCTACTATAGTCGTAGGAACAGTTGTGGTACAAATTTTCTTCTACTCTTAAAAGAGCTAGGACTCTAGAAGAAACTGTCTTTTTTTGCTAAACTCGTAGACGTATTGCCGGATCGTCTAATGGTAGGACACATGCCTCTGGAGCATGGTATCTTGGTTCGAATCCAAGTCCGGCAGCTAGGAGCATAGCGAGTAGCTGACGGAAGAAAGCAAACAATTTTGCTTTCGGATTGGATGAGAAAAGGTCGAGTAAGTCGCGCGAGGCTTGGCGAGCACGACGCGAGACCTGTACAGAATCTGTAAGATTCGAATCCAAGTCCGGCAGCATAAAATAGTTAGGCCTTGATGCGAAAGCATTGAGGCTTTACTATTTTACCTGACGGGTTGGACGAGAAAGACGGAGGCGGTATACAAGACGACGAGTCTCCGAGGAGTGCTTGTCGCCGAGTCCGGGTAGGAGCCACACAATATTTTTGGAGCAAAGCGAACAAAAATATTGATGTGAGCTGACACCGAATCCAAGTCCGGCAGCCGTTCGTATAAAATCCTCGAACTTTTTTGATATACTGAAACATATGAAAAAAGCTATCATCCTTCATGGGATGTCTGACAACAAGCAGAGCTACTACAATCCTGATGGAGATGCCGAATCTAACTCTCATTGGCTACCCTGGCTTCAGAAACAGCTCATTGTCAGAGATGTTCTTGCGCAAACTCCAGAAATGCCAGAACCACATATGCCAAACTATGAGAAATGGTGTTCAGTATTCAATCAATTCAAGATAGATGAGGAGACTGATTTGATTGGACATAGTTGTGGAGCTGGTTTTTTGCTGCGTTGGCTCACTGAAAACAAGCAAAAAGTTAGGAAGGTGGTCCTTGTTGCTCCCTGGGTAGATCCGACTAATGAACTTGGAGATCAAAACACCTTCTTTAATTTTGAGATAGACGCTGGGTTGGCTGAACGAACTAGTAGCGTTTACATATTCAATTCATCGAACGACGATGAGGTGATTCATGAAAGCGTGAAGCGGATTCTCGAAAAATTACCTTCAGCTCAACTAATAGAGATGAAAAACAAAGGCCACTTTACCTTTTCTGGGATGAGCACCAGAAAATTCCCTGAGCTTGCCGCTACTCTACTTGAGTAATAGTTCTAACTTCGTCCCATACTGGCAGCTAGGAGAGTAGCGAGTAGCTGAGGGAAGAAAGCAAACAATTTTGCTTTCGGCTTGGATGAGAAAAGGCTCAAACAGTCCGGGGGACTACATGGCAACCTGTACAGCTCCTAACATCAGTTTTCAACTGTGAGAACAGAGTGATGGTTGATATACTACATAAAGGTCAGCTGTAAAAGCTGTCGATATTTTTTAGGTAATATGATAAATAGGATCATAACAGTATTAGTTCTTTTGATTTTGTCCGGCGCCGCTTGGCTCGCCTTGAGTATTTGGGAGTCTACTTTCTTTACTTCGCTTTTCTATACGTTTGTTGCGCTGGCCACTGTTTATGTAGTGTTTAAGCTCATCGCCGAGCCGATAGCGGTACATAATACCCGGGACGCCAAGTCGCGGTATCTTATGCGGAAGTTCATAACCATAACCACAGTGGTTATCACCCTGGGAGCGGTTTTGGCGATCTGGGTTGATGATGCTCAGACCTTGTTTGTTTCTTACGGGATCATTGGTGCCGGTCTGGCCTTTGCTCTCCAAGACTTGTTTAAGAACCTGGCCGGAGGAATGCTGCTTTTTACCAAGGGGATATACCGAATCGGTGATCGGGTTGAAATTGACGGCTCAGTCGGTGACGTGATCGATATCGGCATGCTCTACACTACTTTGCTTGAGATTCAAAACTGGATAGACGGCGACCAAACCACCGGTCGAATGGTTATTATTCCGAACAATAAAGTGATCTCTGGAATGACCTTTAACTATAGCAAGGATCATAGCTTTATCTGGGATGAAATAATGGTCCCAATTACTTACGAGAGTGATTGGAGAAAGGCTCGTGATCTGATGGTTAAAATTTCGAGCGACGAAACAGCCGGAAGCGCTAAGACAGCCAGTGAGATGATCACTCGGCTTAAAAAAAGATACTTTATCTCGGCCCGAGAAACTGAGCCGTCAGTATTTATGCGGCTGACCGACAACTGGATTCAGCTTACGGTCCGATTCGTGGTACCGGTAAAAGACAGGCGCCTTGTTAATGATAGGCTCAGTCATCTTATTCTTGAGACTTTTGAGAAGGATAGCAATATTGAGATAGCTTCTGAGACGTTTGTGGTACGCTCTAAGCAAGCTAGTTAACCGACAGACTTCTGATACGCTCTCTTTAAAACCGGGTACGATCGTTATGGGAAAAGGCCAAGGAAAAAGGACCGAGTCACATTGGGCGAGGTGTCGATTTTCATATATTTATGCTTCACACGCAATGCACACCTTTGCTCGGCTGAGTTGTTGGGCTGCATTCATGCTATGTTGGTAGTACAGTGTTTTTACTCCTTGACGCCAGGCCAAGAGATAGAGTTCGTTTATTTCCTTGGCGGACATATCCGGCGGGATCATTAGATTGAGAGACTGGGCCTGATCAATGTACTCTTGCCTATCTGCCGCCTGCTTGATGATCACAGATTGGTCGATCTCGGCGAACGTGCGAAAGACAGCTTTTTCATTCTCGTTAAGGAATGAGAGGTGCTGGACGGAACCGTCGTTGTCACGGATACTGCTCCAGGTTTCGCGATCATTTTTTCCTTTTTCTTCAAGCAGCTTCTCAAGCGAGCTATTGCGGATCGTTACCTTCATCTTATCGATGTCTTTGACATAGCAGTTAGAGAAGTAGGGTTCGATACTCTGAGACACTTGACCGATAATAAAAGCCGAGGACGTGGTCGGTGCAACCGCCATAACGGTTGTGTTGCGGCGGCCATAGCCTTTGAGAATTTCGGGTTCGCCATAATCCTTAGCCATCTGGGAAGAAGCGGCATAAGCTTTGTCACGAATGGTTTTGAAGATCTCAGCATTTATCTCATTCGCTTCATCGCTCTCGAGTGGGATCATTTTCGATTGCAGCAGAGAATGCCAGCCGAGTGCGCCGAGTCCGATCGCGCGGTTCGCGGTTGCGAAATTGTACGCGCGCTCCATAAACAAGAATGCGAGTCGATCATCTTTATCGTCCGAATCACGCAAAGCCTCTAGCTTTTGTATAAACTCGCTCATAACAGCGTCGAGAAGTTGCGTCATTGTCTCGACGGCATCCGTGTCCTTCCATTCGTCATAGTACAGCAGGTTCATTGAGGAGAGATCGCAGACAAACGACCAATCTGACCGCGACGGAAGCATGATCTCTGTGCAGAGATTGCTCGCGTAGATTTTGAGATCCTTATCTTTATAAACATCAACGGTATTGTTGTTCACATTGTCAGTGAAGAAAATATAGGGATAGCCCATTTGTCCGCGCCGTTCGATGAGTTTCGCCCAAATACGGCGCTTATCCTCGTCGCCGTCGATCATCCCCTGCAGCCACTTGTCATCAACGGTGACACCGTGAGTGAGCTTCTGGATAGGATTCCCTTCTGAACCAATATCAAGGAATTCTTCAATGTCCGGATGATCGATCGGCAAATATGGAGAAAACTGTCCGCGCCGTACCGAGCCCTGACTGACAATATTAGTGATCGTCTCAAACAGCTGCATAAAATGGACGGAACCGGATGAATGCCCGCGATCTTTGATCGTCGCGCCACGACCGCGCAGCTCACCAAAGTAAGCCGACGTTCCGCCGCCGAACTTACTCATCATTCCCACCTCCGCCTGAGTATAGAGAATGTTCGCCATATCATCCGGAATGTAAGAACCAAAACAGCTTATCGGTAAACCGGTATTTAAGCCAAAGTTGATCCAGACCGGCGTAGCGAGCGAGTAATAGCCGGCGGCCATGTATTTTTCAAATTTATCAGCAAAACCGGGTTTTTCAAGGATCTTTTCAGCGGTCTCAGCGATCTCACGAACGCGGCTCTCCGGGGTAGCTCCCTTCTGGAGGTATCCACGTTCAAGAAAAGTACGAGAGTTTTCATTTAGCCATTGGTACGACATAATATACTATTTAAAATAAGTCATCACTGGTAACGCTTGCGGAACGTTTGTTGTAATTGATCGATCGTTTGAAGAAAAAGTCGTTGTGTTTAGTAGCGATCACTTCATCGTCAAACCAATCGGTCTCCTCGATACGCTTTTCGTCTACCTCGAAGGGTCTTTCCATTCCGATTCTCTCGAGCGAGTTGTTGAGCCGATTTTTAACAAACTCTTTAACGGTAACAGCCGGCAAGAAATCCAACTCGCCTTTCTCGTAGATCCAGTCAATGATCTTTTCTTCTGCGGCGTACGCGTCGCGACACACTTGATAGATCGTCTCTTTGTGTTCATCGTCAAACCATTCGGGGTGTTCGCGCTTTATTTGATTAATAAGTTCGCTCCCGAAAAGTCCATGGATCTGTTCCTCTTTCGAGGTTGCCTCCACCGCATTGGATATGCCCTTGAATAGATTCCTATGTCTATTGAAGGACATAATGATGAGGAACTGCGAGAAGAGCGATACGTGCTCGGTGAAAAGCGAGAATAACAAAATCGCCTCCGTATATTCACGATTGTCATTGGTGCGGGATCTTTGCAGGATGTCTTCGAGATACGTGAGACGCTCGTGTATAGCCGGAATCTCTTTTATGCGCTTGAATTCGTCGTTGAGTCCAAGTATTTCCAAAAGATGTGCGTACGCGTCCATATGTCGCACCTCGCTTTCCGCAAACGTATAGCCAACAGCACCTACCTCGGGCTTTGGCATCTTTTTATAAATATCTCCCCAGAACGTCTTAACCGCTACTTCAACCTGAGCGACTGCAAGCATAGCGTTTTTGATCGCACTACGCTCCTTGTCGGAAACATTGACCTTAAAATCTTGCACGTCACTCGTAAAATTAAACTCGGTATGGAGCCAGTAGGAGTGCCGAATAGCATCTACATATTCAACTAGATCAGGGTATTCATACGGGCGTAGGTTTGTGCGCTTCTCGAAGAGGTCGGGTTCACGCTGTTTGGCACGCTCGTTGCGATAGAGGATATAGCGTTTGGCTATCTCATGGTAGTTATGCTCCATAAGAGATTCTTCGACAAGATCCTGAATGGTCTCGACGGCGGGCTTGCCATCGTTGCAGCGCTCGTCTGCGTCTCTGTCAGCAGAAGCGTGATCGCATAAAGTAGCGATCTTTTCATATACTGTATTGGCAACTTTTTTCGCCTCTTCTGCCGAACCTGTATCGGTCGCATCAAAAGCCTTTGAGATCGCTGCGGTGATCTTGGAAAGATCAAAGGCTTCCTCGGAACCGTCTCGTTTAATTATTGTTGTGATGGAAGTCTTTTGCATACGCTATGTGTTTAAAACATAAATCACCGATGCGTGTGCATTCGGTGATATACGAAAGGTGTTCACCAGGACGTCACGCGCATCATAAGCAGCTCCACTTGGGAGGCATTGTATGGGATCGGACTCTAACCGTTGCGCGACAGTGAGGGACTTTCACCCTACTTCACCATACAAACCGCTTTTTTAATTTATGTTTCCTTGACTATAGCATAGTTATATAACCTCTTCTTCGAAAGCAATGTGGATAGTGCATCTATCCAGCGGCGTGTATTGTATAAATACTGTGAGAAATTTTATTGAAAAGGGCGAGACTTGAATCTTACAGATTCAGCCCGCCCGTACCGAACGGCACCTGCCCGAAATAAATTTCATTCAGGGGGCGTTCGAGCGGACCCACCCGACCAGAACCGCCTGGCCGTTCGGGCAGGTACTCCTTTAGTATTTTCTCAGGCATAGTAGACGTGCTAGTATTATCAAAGAGGCAGACGAAAGGAGGGACTTGATGTCACTGAAGACGTTTTCGCGAGTGCCGGAACCTGGTTTCTACTACCACCAAAAGCACGATCCACAGGAATCAATAAACAACTACGCTTACGAAGTAACCGGAATTGGTTTCCACACCGAGAACGACAGGATGTTCCTCGTCTATCGTCCCTTGTATGAATCTCCGGCCTACAAAGCATCAAAAGAGTTCGGAGTTCCTTGTTTTTACATACGACCTCTTGAAATGTGGCTAGAAACCGCAAAGGAAAGCGGGGAGATAGTTTTGCTTTTTCAAAAAATTACCGATCCCATAACCACCGCAGAGCTAGCAAGGATCCGTCAGGAAATGTATCCATAGATACTTGAATCCTTGGCATTAGTAATGCCAAGGATTTTTATTTCTATGCAAAAAAGATTGTAAAATTAAAAAACCAGAACTATTTTTGCCTGTCCAAAGCTGTTTTTATGAAAAGATTAAAGAGAGGATGTGGTCGGAGAGGTCGAGCGAGAAACTCAGGGTGAAACTGAGTACCAACAAAAAACGGGTGTTCTGTTTCTGGAAGTTCAGAAATTTCTGCCAAAGAACCGTCTGGAGAAACTCCGGAAAAGATCATACCGCTTTTTTCTAACTGCTCTCGATAAGCCGGATTGACTTCATAGCGGTGACGGTGGCGCTCCTCTATTGAGTCCTTGCCGTAGGCGCGACGTACCATAGACCCTTCTTTCAGTTTAGCCTCATATGTACCCAGACGCATCGTCCCGCCCATTTTTGAGTTTTCGATATTATCTTTTTGCGACTCCATTACGTCTATTATCAAATGATCGGCGTCTGGATCGATCTCAGCTGTGTTGGCATCATCGAGACCAAGAACATTGCGAGCGTACTCAACTAACAACAGTTGCATTCCATAACAAAGTCCGAAGTAAGGAGTTCTTTCCTCTCGGGCAAACCGAATAACATTTATCTTCCCTTCTATACCCCTTTCTCCGAATCCACCTGGTACTATAATGCCGTCATATTCGCGAAGCTCTTCAACCTTTTCAGGATCTTTACCAAACTCTTTTGAGTTCAACCAAAAGATCTCCGGTTCGGCATTCATTTCATAAGAAGAAAACTTGATAGCTTCTATAACCGACACATAAGCGTCAGAAAGGAGGAACTCTCCGCTGTCAAAGTACTTTCCAACGACAGCTATTTTTACTTTCTTTTCGGCGCTTTTTGTTTTATCTACGAATTCACGCCACTTTATCAACCCATTTTCTGAACGCGACTCTAGTTTCAAGCCGTCCAAAAGAATTTGACCCAGAGAATCTGCTTCAAAATTGATCGGTACATCATAAATACTTTCTATATCAGGAGCTGAGATCACCTTGTCAGGATATATGTTACAAGAAATAGCTATCTTCTCTTTCCTTTTTTGATCGAGCGCTTTCTCGCTTCTTGCGATCAATAGATCAGTTTGTACTCCGTATGAATTAAGCTGCCGCACGGCATTTTGCGTCGGCTTGGTTTTCATTTCTCCGATTTTGTCCGGAATAGGAAGATAGGAAACAAGAACAAATTGTACATTCTTGGGATTATAGATCTTCAAAACACGAGCCGCTTCAATGAACATAATATTCTGATAATCTCCTACCGTACCTCCTATCTCTATAACGGAAACATCGGAATCATTTTTATTCGCCGCTCTCTGAAAACGAGAAATGATTTCATCACGAATATGAGGAACCGCCTCGACGCATTTACCGCCGTACTCAAGCCGGCGCTCGCGCTCTATAACATCCCTATAGACCATACCGCTTGTAATATAGTCCTCGTGCGCTTGGTCACGATCCATAAATCTCTCGTAATTCCCAAGGTCTTGATCTGTTTCCAGGCCACTATTTAGAACGAACACTTCGCCGTGTTCGGTGGGGTTCATAGTTCCCGCATCAACGTTTAGATACGGATCAACTTTGACCAAATTTACTTTATAACCCTTATCCTGCAAGATACTACCGATCGAAGCGGACGTAATACCTTTGCCGACACCAGACATAACTCCTCCAATTACAAATACATATTTGTGGTCATCGTGTGGCATTACAGAATATATTAGGTATTAGTGTGGCTTTGGTTGATTTTAATAATAGAGGTAACGACGCACCGCGAGGAAACTGGAAAGCGCGCCGAGAATTATACCTAGACCTACAAAAATAAGAGCAAGTTCCAAGAAGTTATCAATATAGTGATCGAAAATGTTCACGCTTCCAAAGAAGTTTTGGGCCTGGGGACCCAACCACAAAGTCAGAGGGTAGAAGATCATCAAGACTATCGTTCCGGCAAATATACCTCCAATGATCCCGGTAATTACAAAAGGCCCCCGAATATAAGTGTTACTGGCCCCCACTAGACGCATAACAGATATTTCTTCCCGGGAGGTAAATATCGCCAAACGAATTGTATTAAAGGTAATGATAATTGATAGAACGAACAGAAGTATCGTCGCATATATACCTACCCTTTCCGTGGTCTCCATAATCGAAGTTAGTCTCTCAATAACAACCTGATTATTGTTGTAGTTACTGCGCTCTACTATATTCTCTCCGTCTTCTGTTAAAGCGGCGTTACTTTCAAGGAAAGATTGTATTTGATCATACTCTGAAGTATCGGTTGCTAAAACATTTAGTGAGGCATTTAACGGGTTTTTCTCCAGAACATCAAAAGCTTCATTGAAGTCGGGGTTCTCTTCCTGGAATTCCGCTAGAGCCTGATCTCGCGATGTGTATTCAACGGATTCTACTTGCTCCAAATTCTCAAGCTTACTTTGAAGCGACAAGGTCTCTTCCTCCGTAGCTTCCTGGGTAATATATACATTGATGTCAACTCGCTCGCGGATATTTTCAAGTGTTTCTTCGAGAATAATTCCAGTAAAATAAAGAGCTCCTACCACAAATATAGTAACAGCCATAACTAGCATCGAAGAAAGCGAAACAAAAGCGTTTCTCCAAAAGCCCACAAAACCTGATCGTATAATTCTTCTTAGATTGGTAAAGAACATTTCCATACTATTAGTTAAATAATGTATCGCCCCTTTCTATCGTCACGAACGATCCGGCCGTTTTCCATTGTTATGACGCGCTGATCCAACGAATCCACGACTCCTTTATTATGAGTAGTCAACAAAATTGTTGTACCCAAACTGTTTATCTTCTCCAGGATTCGTATTATGTCGTGAATATTTACCGGATCCAAGTTTCCTGTAGGCTCGTCAGCTATTAATACATCCGGCTGGGTTACGATCGCGCGAGCTATAGCGAGACGTTGCGCCTCACCGCCGGATAACTCGTTAGGGAAATTCTCTTCTTTGTTTTCGAGTCCCACCAACTCCAACGCGTAAGGAACATCAGATTCGATCTCACTGTCGGTGCGCTCCGAGACCTCCATCGCAAAAGCCACATTCTCAAATACGGTTTTGTGCGGAAGCAGACGAAAATCCTGAAATACCACACCCAACCGCCTACGTAGAAGGTTTATGTCGCGCTTGCGTAAATTATGTATATCCACCTTGTCAAAAAGTACCGTTCCTTCGCTAGGCATCTCTTCGGCTAACAAAAGCTTTACGAGGGTAGATTTCCCGGCGCCCGAATGGCCGACAATAGAGACAAACTCGCCCGGCTCGACCCCAAAAGCGACTTTTTCGATCGCCGGTACGCCGTTGCCGTATATTTTCGTTACATTATCAAAAATTATCATGCTTTTTATTGTTGTGCTCTTAAGAAAGGTTCAATGTCTCCTTCGAGTACTCCTTCTACATTCCTTACCTCTGTATCCGTTCGGTGGTCTTTTACCATTTTGTAAGGATGGAGTACGTACGAACGTATTTGTGATCCCCATTCAGGCTCGGTGTTTGTACTCGGCGAAAGTCCTTTTCCTAGTCGTTCTCGGTCTTCTTCCTGTTTCTCCCATAGGCGCGCCGCCAATATCTGCATAGCCTTTTCACGATTCTGAGCTTGACTGCGCTCAGAGCTAACCTGAACCGCGATACCGGTATCTTTATGGATCACCCTGACCGCCGTTTCTCTCTTGTTAACATTCTGACCTCCCGGACCGCTGGATTTTGAAAACTCTATTTCAACATCATCAGAATTGATCTCTATCTCACCGGTTTTTTCAAATACAGGCAAAACTTCAACCATCGCAAACGAGGTATGCCTCTGACCTTTACTGTTAAACGGCGAAGTCCGGACTAGTCTATGAACCCCAGACTCGCTCTTTAGTGTACCATATGCACCCTTGCCAACAATCTCGACAAATAGAGTTTTTATTCCTCCTATGTTTGATTCACTTTTTGAAAGTACTTGAACTCCCCATCCCATTTTTTCCGCGTAGTTTCGGTACATATTAAGCAACATTCGAGCAAAATCGTCCGCGTCATCCCCTCCGGCGCCGGAATAAATATGAAGGATCGCGTTACCACGATCGTACTTACCCACACCCTCTATCTTAGCTTTTATTTCTTCCATCTCACGAACCGTTTCTTGCGCGCGTTCTTTGTTACTCCAAAAGTCCGGCGATGACATCCCTTTCATTATCTCATCAAGGCGTTTTTGCAATGCGACTTTATCTTTCGAATCACTCATATTACCTAGTATTATAACAAAAGGCGCACATGTGTGCGCCTCGATTGGAAACTTATTTACTAACCGGATCAGGAACAAACCTTTCCCTTAGACGGGCTGCCAAGGTCTCGATCTCTTCGGCCAGTTCTCTAATTGGTGCTTCTCCGTTGATTTCTTTTCGAATCGCGTGTCTGGCAAACAAATGCTCCAGCATATCCGGAACATAATCTTGCCACTCCTCTTTGCTAAGCTTTACTTGGAGCACGCGCGCATCTAATACTTTTCTAAGATACATCGCGGCTTTTTTGCGATCACTTATAGCGTTGTTATCCCCTTTTTGAACTCTGCCGTAGACACTGAAGCGGGCATTGCGCAGATGTCTAGTTGCGACATTACTGTTACAGCCTTCAAGACGCAACAAGCGCTTATCGAAACTCACGGTTTTCTCCGACATAAAAACACCTCTCTCCTCTCGCTTTATACAACAGATAGGCGACAATAGCAACTCGTCTACTCGAGAATCCCGTCTATGTTGACGTCATAGAGCATACGCTCATTGATATGACGATAGCGCACCAGCTCATCTTTGCTAAACCAAACTTGTATTTCACGCTTGGCTTCTTCCCGTTCATCTGAGCAGTGGATCAAATTCCTTACCGCACGACCATCTACATTAGCTATTTCATAAGAGTCAACGGTCAGGTCTCCGCGAATAGTTCCGACGTCAGACGATAGCGGTTCTGTGTCACCAACAATTTTTTTAACTACTCCAACGGCTTGATTGCCTTCAAACACCATCTGAACTACAGGTCCCGCGGTAAGAAAATCATATAACCCTTCCAAAACTTCTTGTCCGTATTCGAGAGCCGATTTACCCGGCTTTTCTCCACTGTCTTTTATGTTTTCAATTATTCGGTTTCCTACTTTCTCGCACCATGCTTCGTCCTTGCCGTAATGCTCTGCCGCCTGGGATCGACCGGGCACAAGCATTTTAAGCCCGACTAGTTTCAAACCAGTTCTTTCAATGCGAGAAACTATCTCTCCGACAAGCGAACGTTGTACGCCATCGGGTTTTACCATTACAAACGTTTGTTCTTTTTTAGGATGATCCATATATCTTATTATTAGTTAAAACTTTGCATTCGATTATACACCAATAAACAAATTCTTCTAGATGCGAACGAAAAATTTCTTATGAGTGACTATCATTTTCTATAGTTCTCTATGATCTCTCTTTCGATTTCTGTACGATCACGCCCGAATCTGTCTTTAGAAAGATCCTTGAGTTTCTCTATTTGGCCCTCATTACCTTCAACTGGCGCCTGCGTATTTATCAAAAACGGATCACGAGGGGTGCCGCTGACCAACGGCTTCAGTATTGCCTGACGATTTTGAATATTCATAATATCTTGAGCATCAAAAGTCGGTGAAAATAATTTTTCCAAATATTCAGCATCATCGGCACCCACCCTAAAACTTGCAAGTGACCCGACGTTGCCAAATACCGCATCACGAATGGGTTCGGAAAGTTGAGCTATGAACTGGTGCGCCACCGTGAGAGAAAGCTTATATTTGCGCGCCTCAGAAAGGATCGTAGATATGGAGTCGGTGGTTATGTTTTGGAACTCATCTAAGTATAAATAGAAAGGAGGAAATTCTTCTCTTTGCGAATCCGCTCGCGATAGCGCCGCTAGGAGCAATTTCCCGACGATTATAAGGCCGATAAGAGAAGAGTTTATATCGCCCAATTTTCCTTTGGAAAGATTGACCAAGAGAATTTTTCTCTCATCCATAACTTCACGAAAACTAAAGGATGATTGCTTCTGGGCAATAATAGGCCGCATTACGTCATTAGAAAGAAAGACATCAAATTTTGAAGTAATGTAAGGAACTATATTTTGCAACGACGCTTCTCCGCCCGCTTTGTTTGCTATCTCATTCCAAAATTGTATTACTGGCGGATTATTAGAAACAGAAATTTTCTTGTTGCGAAAATCAGCGTCGGATAAGACTCGCGAAACATCAAAGAGAGTAGCCGGCTCATCTCCTCCTAGAGCCAATAGTACGGCGTTGCGGAAATACTGCTCAAACATAGGACCTCCCGCCGTCTTCATATCGAAGAGTTTGTTAAATATAGATAACATTTCGTTCACAACGAACGTTTTCTCTTCGGGTCTAGTGCTGTCAAACTCAAGCATATTAAGTCCCATCGGACGAGACTGATCGCTCGGATCAAAATATATGACATCGTCATATCTTTCTTCGGGTACAACCGCTAGAATGTCTTCTATATCTGAGCCGTGCGGATCTATCATACAGACACCTTCTCCATCCAATATGTCTTGAGTGATCATATTTTTTAACATAGTGGTCTTACCGGTGCCGGTTTGCCCTACTACATACAAGTGACGCAGACGATCGTCGGGAGAAAGGAATATCTTGCGTTCACGCCCTCTATAATCATTAGTGCCAACCAAAAGTCCCTCTTCCGGCATATCATTCGGAGGCGCTCCTGATTCACGACCAGGTGAACCCGAAGATCTTAAAACATGTGTACCAAGCCCGGGAATATGAACAAGCGTTGCCGCTTCTCTTGTATTTAACGAAAAGGCATTGCTCTCATCAAACAATCTAAAAGAATATTTGTTCTCAAACTTCCGTAATGCGTTGCCTTTAACTTCTTTGAAACGAATAGCGTTCGATCCTTCAAGGTCAAATTGATTGAAAGCCGACTCTATGTTCTCGCGAATAACTTTTGCCCTGCCTACTTCGTTAGCTGAAGTAATTACGCGAATGTTAACTTTATACAAAGGAGAAGATATTTTATTTTCTATCTTTTCTACCAATTCCTCGTTTTCTGAAACCTCTTCTCGTTCATCTTCGTTTTTAGACTTTTTCTTTCCGGGTAGAAAAAGTTTCTTGAATTCTCCGGCTAAAGTGCCCTCTTCTAATGCTTTGTCTAAACTGGACCCTTTTTCTACCCTTTCTTTAACCTCTCGAAAATTTTTGTTCGCCCCTTCTCCACGAGGAGAAAATAAGAACTGTAACGCCGCCCCTTCACCTTCGCGTTCAAGTTCAGTAAAAGAATTCAAAATGGTATTAAGAGGGTCGGTTTCGAAAAGATCAAAAGTGCGTATAGGTAAAATTTCAGAAGATTTCAGGAACCCTCTGGAAACACTTGCTTTGCCGTTTTCATTAAAGATATTATAGTCATCCTTTACGTAAGAGATGTGCGCATTCGGAAATAAAGCAGAAAATTGTTTCTCGAACATCTCTATTTTTTCTTTGGGAATAGCTACAAAAAATCTCACTTGAGATCCAATGTACTCAAGAGCAATTTCTATTCCAAAGTAAAAACCTTTTTTTCCTCCTTCTATGCCACCTTCTGCAATAGAGCGAAGACCGGAGAACAACTCCTGCATAAGGGAATGATTTGATTTAAAAGTTTCATCTTTGCCGTCGTCGAGGTCCGACTTTGATACCTTAACCTCAAAAAGAGAGAGATTTAGACCCCTGGAAAGTCGTTTGTTATTTTCAACCCCTGATAACTGATGGTCTGTCTTTATATATTCCGCTAAAAGACGGTGAAAGTCGTCTTCGAGATGCGGATCATTGAGAGCTCGAACTTCTCTTAGAGTCTGTTTGATGCCTTTCTCCTTGGCCAAATTCAGCAATTCGGAGACTTTTTCGTCGTGTTTTTCCGGAGCTAAACCAAGCTCCTTAATTTCCGGCGACTGAGTGATTTCTTCCGGTCTCTCTTCATTTAAAGCAAAAGAGTTATTCGCGTATTCAGATACAACCTCACGCGCTTTGGCTTCTCTGTTTTCTCTTTCTACTTCTTGACTCTCACCAGGTAGCGTTTCAAGAGCACTCTCTCTTTTGCGCAGCTCCTCGCGAAGGAACGCGAGTTCCTCTTCGGTACTATCAAATTTCTTTCCCTCGAATGGATTTCTTTCCATACGCTAGGATTTGATCTTGCTCCGTGGAGTCCTTTGGGAGCCAAGCTCGTTACCTTCAGTGTCAAATATTGAAAGAACTACCGAATCTGATTCTTTGTCGTAGGAATAGGAAAGGTTGAGAGAAGAATCTTCTGGATTAACTTCTTTCCTCACAAAGCCGTTCTCTGGTTCATAAACTAGCACCACCGGCTTTTTATCAAGTCCTGCCAAATATTGCTTATATTCTTCTATGATATTGTCCTCTGTATCTTGACTTTCCTCTTTTGCAGCTTTTTCAAATCCTTCGGCTTTCTCTCCAGGTGTTTCTTCTTTATCTTTGGATTCGTCTTTTAGGCTGACTTTATCTGGGCTTTCCTGTCCTTCTGGACGCTCTTCTTCTCTCGGTTCTTTTTTAACCTTTTCTTCTTGCGCAGCTTCGAATACTTCAGACTTTTTCTCATCGATCTCGTTCGCTTGACTTGCTTCTTCTACTTCGTTTGTTTCTTTCGTTTTAGTATCTCTCGCTTCAGAAAGAGTATCTTGGTTTTCTTTTATCTTCTCGTCGGCTTCACCTTCCTCCTTTGAATCTTTCTCATCTACACTTGTACTACTAGATACGGTTTCTTCTTCACTAGCCTTTTCTTTTTGCCCAGAGTCCTGATTTTCTGAGAATCTATGAACATTCTCAGTGGTATTTTTCTGTCTATCAAGGACATCAAATCCTTTCGATTTTTCCGATACTGTGGCTTCCTCGTTAGGAGTGTCTTTTGAGAAAGTCAGCGGTTTAGCCAAACTTTCGTCGTCTGTCGAGGTGTTAGGAGATGCATTATTATCCAAAAAGTTTTTCAGTTCGTTTTCCAGTTCTGATTGAGTTCTTTCGAAAAGTTCTTTGCGTTCTTTGTTGCGCCGTAACTTAGGCAGAAAATCATCAATGATCTTTCCTTGGGATCTTTCGGGCAATTGCTTGATCTTTTCATATAAAGTTTTGGCGTGTGGCTCATCCAAACCTTCAATATTATCCATTAACCTGCCTAGAGAAATGTCGGGTGAGTCGCCGCCAGCTTGATCTTTTTTTGCGTTTTCTTCGGTTTCTTTGGTCGCTTTAGTATCTTTAGTGTCTTTTTTATCTTCCCCGTTTGAATCCTCTCTTTCCTTCGGCTGATCTGGTGCTTTGTTATCTTTGGCTTTTTCTTTGCCAACACTATATTTCTCTTCGAGCGACCGAATGATATTCTCGTGCTCGGAGTCTGAACTTTTCACGTCAGCAGAATGAGCCGAGCTATTGTTACTAGAATTTTTAGAATCAGCTTTCTGTGGCACCCCTCCGCCCACTGAAGAAGATTTGTTTTCTCGGCCACCCGATTTCATTTTTTGTCTTATATTGGATAACTGCTCATCCACAGAATGATCAAAGTTCATTGATTTACCGGAGCGTTTTTCCTCTAAATAGGCCTCCAGTTCTCGATCTATGTCCTCCACGTCATGCGAATCTACATTCGCGGCACGTGAAATATCTTGCGATGTTGTTCCTTGGTTAGATGCGTCCACCATATACTCTCAATTGTACCATAGGAAAAACTACGCCATGTGAATTCTTTAAACAGTCAAGATCTCAGATCCGTTCTTGGTTACAATTAAGGTGTGTTCTGAATGCGCGCTTTTTGAACCATCTTTGGTGGTTATCGTGTATCCATCCTTGTGATCGAAAACTATATCTCCCTTGCCCATAGTAATGATCGGCTCTATGGCTATTACCTCTCCTTCTCGCAAGGAAGGACCAAGGTTCCCAAAGAAAACGTTCGTGATACTTGGTTCTTCGTGTATTGACTTGCCAACTCCGTGGCCTCCCAATTCCTGGGGCACGCCAAAACCTTGTTCTTTAACGGTCTGTTCTATGACTTTTGATATCTCTCCTACGCGCACACCGGCACGAACCTTTTTTATGGCCTTATCGAGCGCTTCTCTCGCAGCCACAACCATTCTGTGTTCTCTATCTTTTACCTCTCCCACTTCTACCGTAATAGCACTGTCTGTTATCAGCCCTTTGTGAACTAAACCTACGTCAATAGTAACCAAATCTCCTTCTTTTATGACTCGCGGATCTTCAGTCGGAATTCCGTGTACCACGACGTCGTTTACGGAAACACATATACTGGAAGGAAAGGGTCTGGGCGCTCCAAAAGGAGTATAGTTCAGAAACGCGGGCAGATCTCCGTCCTTAGTACACAATTGATAAGCCAACTCATCCAATTCCACTGTAGAGACACCAGCTTTAGTTTTCTCGGCTAGAACAGAGCGGATTTCGGCAAGGCGCTTGCCTCCCTCTCGCAAGATCTCTTTTTCTTGTTCTGTTTTACAGATCATCTTCGAATGCTTTTTTGATTATACTTCTATGCACCTCTTCAACTGGAAGCTCTCCATCTATATTAATAAATTTATAATCCGGATTATTCTTAAAAAAGTCAACAGCCGGTAGTACAAATTCTTCAAACCAGTCGAGACGTGATTCAATTTTTTCCTCCTCGTCCTCAATTGAACGCAAGTCTGTTTTATTTTTAGACTGCGCGGATCTTTCTAATAACCTCTTCTTTGCTTCTTCACGCGAAATATCAAGAAAAATAAATTTCGGCTTTGGTCTTTCATAAAAACGGAAGGCAGAATCCATAGCAATAGCGTCCTCAATTCTTCGCGGAGTACCGTCAACGATCAAATGTTCATTCCCTTCCAAATTATCAATAAAGAATTGCGTCCAAGTATAGATCTGTAAAAAGCTCGGTTGCAATTTCCCGAGCTCCATTAGTTCTTTTGACCTTTCTTCTGTATACCCTTGCCTTCTCCACAACTCGCGAAGATTGTCTCCCATCACAAGCTCTATCACACCCCTTTCTTTGTCTACCTCTTCCAGATATTGATTCAACATTCGTGTTTGCGTTCCCTTACCACTTCCCGAACTTCCTAGAATAATAAAAGTTTGGAGATCCATAATTAACTCAAGTTAGTTTTTTCTAAAATACTTTCAAATACTTCATCAGGCGTTTTTTCACCGTCTATAGAAACAAGATCATAACGAGAATTTTCTGCAAAAAATTCAAGCGCGGGATTTACATTTTCCTCGTACCAACTAAGACGCTCTTCAATAGCTTCTCTTGTATCATCTGAGCGTCCGCGCTCCAAGAGCCGCCTGACCACCTCTTCTTTGGAAACCTCAAGCTTTATCACAGTTACCGAATCTCGGGCATAAAAATCAAACGCGCTTTCCATTACTTGCGCCTCCAATTTCGTGCGCGGAGAACCCTCAAAAACTATATGCTCGTTGCCCTTTAAGTTCTCTATACACATCTTTGTCCATAACCAAATCGGCAAAAAGACCGGCAATATCTCTCCCCGCGAAAGATAGTCAGCAACGATTTTGTTCGTATAACCTTCTTCTTTCGCAAAATTCCGAAATCCTTCTCCCGTACCAAAAAGAAATACCGGCACTTCCGGATATTCTACTTCCAAATATTCTGTTAGGCGCTGGGCTTGAGTACCCTTTCCGCTCCCTTGGCTTCCGATAAATATTATAGTGTGTTGATTCATACTAGTAGACAGTCTATCTGATCGCGTTATTCAATTCAACTTTCTCGTTGAACTCTATCGCTCAATTTAGAAGAAACTATTTTCTCCATTCTTTTCTTTGCCTCACCAAGTTCTCCATCTCTATTAGAGATAACTTCGTCCGCTTTTTCTCTAAAGGACAATTCATCCTTATAACGCTCTTGTCTTTCTTTCAATTCTTTATCCTCAATGGGTGCGCGTGACTTTATTCTTTTTTCAAAATCACTCCATTCTCCCGCGTCAACATATACCAAATGAAGGTTAGGGCGCGGAAAGATCGACAGTATCGAACGAACTCCTTGAACTTCAACCTCTCTGACCACCACAAGGTCGTCTTTTAAAGGTGACATTATTTCCGATTTAAGAGTTCCGTAAAGATTGCCTCCATATTCAGCCCACTCCAAAAACTCATCGTTATTGATCCTTTCGTTAAATTCCTCTCGAGATATAAAATAGTAAGTCTCGCCATCTTTCTCGCCCGGTCGGATAGCGCGCGTAGTACACGAAACCGGGAAAACCACCTCAGCTTCTTCGGAGAAACGCTTGCGTATATGCGAAAGCAAAGTACCCTTACCGCTTCCGGATGGCCCCATGATGAGAATGAATGTCCCTTCCATTGTGTCTATAGTATACAAAAAAACGTGCCGTGGCACGTTTTGTTTTTAATATTCGCGCATTGAGACCTGCGCATCCACTTTTTTGATGAAGTCCAAAACTACCGAGACAACGATCAGGAGCGCGGTACCGCCGATGGCCAGATTCGGATTACCTGTGATCCCCTGCATAATGAGAGGCAGTACGGCTATAACGCCCAAGAAGGTCGCGCCGACAAAAGTAATTCTTGTCAAAACCGAGCCGATATATTTTTCGGTGGCTGTGCCTGGACGCACTCCAGGAACATATGAACCGCTCTTCTGCAGATTCTCCGCTATAGATTCAGGGTCGAACGTAATAGCCGTATAGAAGTAAGTGAAAAAGAATACCAAACCAAAGTAAAACAACGAGTAGAATATAGCGTTTTGGAATAATTGCGTAGCTTGATCACCAAAAGATGCGAGCGCCGCGTTATCAAGGCCGGAGAGAAAGCCGAACACGAACTGCGGGAACAAAAGTATCGCCAAAGCAAAGATTATGGGCATAACTCCGGCCTGATTTACCTTTAATGGTAGGTAGGTAGAAATTTGACCGGCACTGCGCGCGCCCCCTCGTGCTTGTTTAGAATTAGTGATCGGGATCGGACGCTCCGCCTCAGAGATCGCCACAACTCCAGATACGATAGCAATCGCCGCAAACGCGAAAGCGATGTAAATTGGAAGATCGGCCGGAGTGTAAGTGAAAGCCAACTGTTGAACCGTGGACGGCAAACCGGCAACAATACCGGCAAAAATTATCATTGATACTCCATTACCTATTCCAAATTCTGAGATAAGCTCTCCGACCCACATAATAAGCACCGAGCCGGTGGCCACTATGACTGCGTTCGTAACAAGCTCCGGGATCGAAAGCCCGCTAAGAATACCTTGTTGTTGAAGAAAGATCAGAAATCCAAAAGCCTGGAAAAGAGCTAGTGGAACCGTGATCATACGAGAGATCTGGGAAAACTTGCGACGTCCCGCGTCCCCCTCTTCGTGGTACATCGTTTTAAGCTGGGGAATAACGGTCGTTAGAAGCTGCATACCAATAGAGGCGGTAATGAAAGGACCAACTCCGAGCATAACGATCGAAAGCGATGAAAGTCCGCCACCTGAAAACAGGTTGAGCAAACCTAAGAATTGGTTACCGGACAAAAGAGTAGAAAGTTCCGCCTGATCGATAGCCGGAATCGGTATAGCGGCTAAAACCCGAAATATAAAAAGAGCAAATAATACGAAAAATATTCGCTTTTTTATTTGCGGATCTTTAAACGCTTTCTGGAATGTAACAAAAAAGTTCATACTCTATGAGATCTTACCTCCGGCTTTTTCTATTTTTTCTCTAGCTGTAGTCGATACTTCGATACCTTCTACATTTAATTTTTTGGTAATATCGCCATTGCCAAGAATTTTTACGGCCGGCGCTTTGCCTCCTTGTTTTTTAACAAGACCTTTTTCCATTAAAGAAACTACCGTAACTGCCTCACCCTCCTTGTAGTGCTTTTCTAGAAGAGCCAAATTCACGGGTATTGGTTTTGCTGTGAAGCTAGAGAACCTATAACCGCGCAATTTTGGCATACTCTTGATCTCGTCGCGTATTTCAGGACGAATACGGTGCCCCGCGCGCGCCTTTTGACCTTTGTGACCACGCCCGGAAGTCTTGCCACGCTTGCCTCCACGTCCCAACTGTCGTGACGTTTTATTCGGATGTTTTCTCTCTAGTGAATTTATCTGCATAATTTTTAATATTAAGATCTACTTTGCGTCTCCTCTTTATTCTCACTCTCCTCTGAGGAAGCGGGCTTTTCCTGTCTTTCAACAACCCCAAACTTCTCCAAAGCTTTAACGGTAGCCCGTGCGTTGTTCAGTTTGTTCTTACTACGTGAAATAAGTTTTCCTGATACGTCTTTGATACCGGCAAAATCTAGAACGGTCCTGACTGAGCTACCCGCGACGAGTCCCTTGCCCTTAGAAGGACGCAGTAGAACGTGCGAAGAAGTATACCTTGCTTCCACGTCATGAGGAATAGAACCTTCTTCTGTTCGTTTTATCTTAACCATTGAACTTTTGGCGTCACGAAATGCTTTTTCGATGGCGAGAGCAGTATCAGATGCCTTGCCGATACCGACTCCAACCGATCCTTTTCTATCACCTGCTACCAGTGAAACAGAAAAGCTAAAACGCCTACCTCCTGCTACTACACGCGTAACTCGACGAATTGAAACAATTTTCTGATCAAATTCAGGACGAGGACGATCTCCTTTTTTATTAAAACGCTTTCCTTGTTTTCTGCCTCCACCTCTGCGGTTTTCTGCCCCTTCTTTTGATTGGCGCTTGCTCGGATCTCCGTATCGCGACACTCGCGCGCTATCTTTATTATAGCTCTGAGAGCTAGTTCGTTCTGAGCCTTCTTTACCTTCACTCTTTGGCTTTGGCGAATTGGTTTTTTCAGTCATATCTTCTTTTGTTTTGTCCGTAGTCATCTGCATAAAATCTAAAAAATTAACCCTGCTTCCCGAGCGGTATCAGCGAAAAGCTTAATGTTACCGGTGTAAAGAAAACCACCGCGATCAAAAACTACTTTCTCTATACCTTTTTCCTTCGCCTTTTTCGCTATCTCTTTTGCCACATCCTGTGCTTTTTCTTTGGAAGATTTGTTCTTGATATTAAGGGAGGTTACTCCGATAAGTGTTTCTCCCGCCTCATCATCAACAAGCTGCGCGTAGAACTGTTTATTTGAACGAAAAACAGCAAGGCGAGGACGCTCGGCAGTTCCCATTATTCTCGCACGAATGCGATTATGTCGGTTGAGTCTTTTTTTGTTTCTAAGAGTGGTCATAAAGGTTATACAGATTTCTTACCTTGCTTACGGCGGACATACTCATCTTCATAATGAATTCCTTTGCCTTTGTACGGCTCCGGCTTCCTCATAGACCGGATCGAGGAGGCGAATTGTCCGACAGTCTCTTTGTTGGGACCAGATACCGAAATGACATTTTTTTCAACTGAAACCTCAACGCCTTCCGGTATCGGCATCTTTATAGGATGCGAATACCCGACATTCAAAACCAAGTCGCTACCTTGCATTTCCGCTCGATATCCCACGCCCTCTACTTCTAGTTTCTTCTCAAAGGGATCGTTTACCCCGTCTATCATATTTTTTATGTGCGAGGCAAAAGTACCCCACAGCGCTTGAGTAGGAAGTTCGTCATCGACAGGAGTAACTTTAACCTCACCATCTTCTACCGAAACGTTTACCTTGGGATTCAGAGTCCTCTCCAAAGTTCCCTTTGGCCCCTTAACAACAACAGTATCGCCGTTTAGTTCGACGGTCGTACCATTAGGTATTTTTAATTCTTGTTTTCCTACTCGTGACATATATTTCTCTTACCAGATTGAAAAAAGTATCTCTCCTCCCACTTCTTGTTTTTTGGCCTCCATATCAGTAAGGATGCCTTTGGGGGTTGAAAGGATCGTATTGCCTTTCCCGAATTTGAACGGCTTTATATCTTCATAAGAAGTATACATTCTGCGTGACGGCTTGGACACTCGTTCGGTTTTATTCACTCGAGGTGTTTTGTCGGCACTATACTTGATCCCAACCTCGAGAGTCTTTGAGGTGTTCTTACCTGACGTTTCAACACTTGCAATGTATCCTTCGCGCTCAAGAACTTTGGCTATATTTTCTTTCAGCGACGAAAACGGCACCGTTGTCGTATTCTGACGGGCGTTTCCTGCGTTCTCAATACGCGTTAAAAAGTCTCCAATAGGGTCTGTTACCATGACGATTTTCTAACTCCGGGAATTTTCCCTTCATTTGCAAGTTCTCTAAAGCAGATACGGCAAAGGTCAAAATCTCGCATATAGCCGCGCTTGCGACCGCACTTAAAACAACGCCGCACTACGCGCGTCGAGTGTTTCGGCTTCTTTTGGCTTCGTGCGATTACTGACTTTTTAGCCATAAATTAACTTGCAAATAAATAATTACTAACAAATATAAGTCTTGTTATAAAGACAAAAGTAAAAAGCCCGTGAGCTTTACCACAGAAGATTAGCAAGATAGTAGATTATTGTCAAATGCCTTTTTGACCCCTTGCGATGTTTATGTACCTGCGCAAAATGCTTTATTAAGCGGCTTTTTTCATCTCTTCGTCACCGTCTTCTTCGTCTCCTCCCTCGGCCGCGTCTCGCCTAAGCTCTTCGGGGCTTTTTTCAACCGCGGCGTCCACCAATCTACCTTTAGCTTGGGAGAGTTTACTTTCCTCTTCTTCCTGTTTTTTTCTAACCTCCTCGGGAGTCATATTAACCCCAGCTGGTTTACCAAAGTCTTCGTCCCCGGTTGTGTCCCCCGCTTCTTCTTGTCTTTGTCTCAATTCATCCGCATTCATATCTCCTTCTCTTTCGCTATTTTCATCCTTGATCTCTTCTGAGAGTTCTCTCATTCGCTCTCTCACCTCTTCCGGGGTTTTATTTACGCTAGCTTGCCTTAGATCTTCTTCGTTGTCTTCGAGTTGATCGTTAAAATTTTCCATTTTATATAAACTTTCTTAGTTATAGATCAATCGAACTTATGCTCTCAAAAAGCCCTTAAGTTCGCTATTAACTATTTTTTGCTCTTCTGATCGCTTCCCTTAATTTATCTGTATCGACTCTCTCTGGGTCAAATTCTGGAACTTCTCCGCTCTCTGTTTTATCACCCTCGATAGCCTCCGGACCGCTTTCCGGAGAACTCTCTTCGCTCTCACCTTCTGGATTTTGCGGAAATGATTCTTTGCCTTCCATGGGCTAAATTGTATCACAACCATATGCTTCGATTGTTAACAATTGAGTTAAGTAATAATGACAAAATAAATGCTTCAATCTATAGATTGAAGCATTTATTTCCCTTATTTTAGGCCGTTTTGCGTTGTTTTATTGTTCAGTTTCGGTTTCCTCTTTTTTTATCGGCAAACCTAGGTACTCTAAATACCTCAAAGCTTCTTCGCCGCTCTTTGCGGTTGTCACGATAGTAACTGAAAAACCAAACACATTGCGCAGCTCTTCATCTGACGTCTCGGGAAAAATAGTGTGCTCCCTGACTCCGACAGTATAATTACCCATTTCGTCTACCGATTCGCGAGACAGCCCACGAAAGTCGCGCATACGCGGAATGGCGACATTTATCAGCTTGTCAAAAAACGCCTCCTTCTCGGGTCCGCGCAGAGTGACCTGATAGCCAACCTTGTCGCCTTCACGTACTTTAAAGCTAGCAATGGATTTTTTCGCCTGGCGTGGAGCGGGTTTTTGGCCGGTAATACGAGCCAACCGATCCTCGATAAGTTCAATTTTGTTCTTATCGTCCACTTTACCGATACCGCTTGATATAACTATCTTTTCAATACGCGGAGCCTGCATCTTGTTTTCGTATCCAAGATCACCTTTCAACTCCTCAAATGCCTTGCTTTGTTTTTCTCTTAAAGTCGTTGTCATAATATCTAAATTAGTCTATGTTCTGGCCGCTCTTTTTCGCCACGCGGACCTTTTTGCCCTCCTTGTTCGTAGAGTAGCCTATTCTTGTCGGTTTGTTTTCTTTTGGATCGAGTAGCATTACGTTGGAAACGTCGATCGGTAGAGATTTCTCAATTATCTCCCCACTTTCCCCTTTTTTGCTCGACTTAGCGTGACGCTTCACCACGTTTACACTTTCAACGACAACTTTGTTTCGACGAGGAAAAGCCTCTGTAACTTTTCCGGTTACTCCTTTATCTTTTCCTGAAACCACTGTAACGTTGTCGTTTTTCTTGATCTTCATAGAGGATGAGTTTATCACTAGAGTACTTCTGGGGCAAGCGAAGCGATACGCTGAAATCCTTTTTCGGATATCTCGCGTGGAATAGGCCCAAAGACACGTCCAGCGCGAGGCTCCTTGCCGCCTTTCTCGATTGCCACCACCGCGTTTTCATCGAAGCGAATATATGATCCATCATCACGTCGCATTGGTTTGGCTTGTCTTACAACCACGGCATGCAAAACATCTTTTTTCTTGACTTGCTTGCGTGGTTCCGCTGACTGCACCGACAAAACAACAACGTCACCTATCTGTGCGTATCGCTTCTTTGACCCACCGAGTATCTTGAACACACGGCCGATCTTTCCGCCTGAGTTATCTGTTATTTTTACGAGTGTTTGAGTCTGAATCATAATATTTTTGCTAAATAGGTGACTTCTACTTATCGATCACCTTAAAACGCTTATCTTTGGATATCGGAGCACATTCTTCTATAAAGATAGTATCTCCAACCGAGCGCGTATTACCTACGTCCGCGGCTTTAATACGCCTGCCTATCTTCATATACTTTTTGTACTTTGGATGCTTTACATAACGATTAACCAAAACCACTACCGTGTCTTTCGTTTTGTCCGAAACTACCGTGCCTTTTAGCGTGGTTTTGTTTCTTTTATTTGTTTGTTCCTTTGTCTTTTCCATACGTTTAGTTTATTTCTGAGCTCTGGCGTTTATCTCCGTTAGAATACGAGCCACATCCTTTTTTATCTGATTTCCAAGATTCGTATTGCTGGCCTTGCTCCCGGTCGCGCCAAAACGGTATTCCCGCAGTTCCTCGCGCTTCTCTAAAAGAAGCTTTTTCAGATCGTTGTCTTTCTTTTTTTGTATTTCTTTCATTTTCATAATACTAGCGAGCAACAATTTTTATAGCTACCGGTAATTTGGCTGCTCCTTTACGAAGCGCTTCTCGCGCTACTTCTTCGGTAACTCCGTCTACTTCGAAAAGAACGCGCCCCGGAGTAACTTCGAATTCATACCCCTGCGGATCGCCTTTACCTTTACCCATACCTACCTCGGGTGGTTTCTCGGTATAGGGTCGGTCGGGAAAAACACGGATCCACATACGCCCTGTTTTGCCGATAGTTCGCGATATAATCTTTCGCGCCGCTTCTATTTGAAAAGATCGGATTCGCCCATAATCCACCGACTTCATTCCGTGAGAACCAAAATCAATGTCTATTCCACGGCTAGCCACTCCCGTTTTCTCAGGGTGCTTGCGCTGTTTTTGCCACTTTCTGAACTTTACTTTCTTAGGGAATAACATAAGCGTATTAATTATCGTGAGCTCTCTTTATCTTCTTCAAATACCTCACCGCGATATATCCAGACCTTAATACCAAGCGTTCCTTGGGCTATTCCGGCTCGAGTCTCGGTGAAATCAATGTCTGAGCGAAAAGTCTGAAGAGGAACTCGACCCTTCATTATTTCTTCAGTTCTTGCCATGTCAGCTCCGCCAAGACGACCGGCTACGCGAATACGAACGCCCAGAACGTTTCGATTCGCCATTACTTTATCTGCTGTCTGTTTCAACACACGTCGAAACGGCAGACGGCGCTCAAGTCCTTCACGTACCATCTCCGCTACTATGCCGGCGTCGGACTCAGGAGATTTGATCTCTTCGACATCAATTCGTACTTCTTCGGGAATATTAGATTCTGCTTTCCGTAGAGCTTTTATTAAAGATGTTTTTAGCTTTTGTATCTCTTCTCCGTTTCGGCCTATTATAAGACCGGGGCGTGAAGTTTTTACTATTACGCGAAGAACTTTTTCACTGCGCTCAATATCTACTGAAGAAACATACAACCCACGCAACTTTTTTTCAAGGTGCTCACGAATAACCACATCCGAGCGCAAATACTCGGGATATGATTTCTTTGAACCGAACCAGCGTGATTTCCAATCACGGATAATTCCAATTCTATGTGCGTATGGGTGTACAGTGTGTGTCATAAAATTCTATTTTTTCTCGTCAAGCGTTAGATATATGTGCGAAGTGCGTTTTCTGAGCCGAGTTGCCCGACCCCTAGCTCGCGGACGGAATCTTTTAAGAGTGAAACCCTCGTCTACGCGAACTTCGCTCACATATAGATCTTCCGGCTTTTTATTATCATTGTGGCGCGCGTTAGCTACTGCCGAATCTATCAATTTATTTAGTGTCTGACTGGCTCGCTTGGGCGTAAACTCAAGCGTTCTCTGCGCTTCGTCCGCCCGCTTACCACGAATCAAATCAGCTAGAAGTCTGACTTTGCGGGGAGATTGTCTGTAGTTTTTTAGATTTGCTTTCATATTCATCAGTCAAACTTACTTTACTCCGTGGCTTTAGCCGCTTTGGCGGCCGCGATCTCGGCTTCGCGTTTCTTTATTTCAAGCTCTTTCTGCATCTTACCTCCGTGCCTGTAGAATTTGCGCGTTGGAGCGAATTCGCCAAGTCTATGACCGACCATTTCTTCCGTAACGAGAACTTCTATATGATCTTTCCCGTTATGTACACCAAATGTAAACCCTACCATCTCCGGAGATATCTGAGAGTTCCGAGCCCAAGTTTTTACTACTTTGACATCAGACGGCTTCTTCCCCTCGATTTTCTTGAGGAGCTTTTCGTCTACATATGGTCCTTTTTTAAGTGATCGTGTCATAACGTTTGCAAATACTATAGAAAAGAGGTGCTTATGTCAAATAAGACCTATTTTGAGCGCCTCTTAGACTTTCTCTTGTTTATGATCAATCTATCGGAATACTTTTTAGGGGTACGCGTTTTCTGCCCCAGACCGGTTGGCTTGCCCCACTTGGATTTTGCTCGACGCATTCCGCGTCCGGCTCTTCCTTCACCGCCACCATAAGGGTGATCGACAGCATTCATAGCGGAACCTCTAACTGTCGGTCGAACTCCCATATGTCGCGACCTACCGGCCTTACCAACAGTACGCAAACGATGTTCCGGATTCGAAACTTCTCCAACGGTGGCAAAGTTGCGACCCAATACCTTTCTTACCTCTGTTGATGGCATTTTCAAACTCACGTAATCACCCTCTACTGCTATGACCTCGGCGTAATTACCCGCTGAACGGACCAACTTGCCGCCCTGGTTTGGCTTTATTTCTATATTGTAGACAAAAGTACCAACCGGCATTCGTGAAAGCATGGTCCTGTTGCCCGCCTTTATTGGTGCATCCTTTGAGACAACAAGATCCTGGCCGACCTTCACGTTTTTGGGTGCCAGGATGTACCGCTTCTCTCCATCTGCGTAAACCACTAGAGCAATAAATCCGCTTCTGTTTGGATCATATTCCAAAGACTCGATCTTTGCCGGAATGTCGTGCTTATCAAAAATCCAGTCGATCTCGCGAGTTTTTCTCTTGTGTCCACCGCCTTTGTGCCGTGAAGTTAATCGCCCTTGATGATTGCGTCCAACTGATCGCTTATAACCTTTTGTCAATTTCTTGGCGGGCTTGGCTCCACTCAAAACCTTCCCGGTTGAAACTACGGTCATATGTCGGCGAGCTGGACTGGTTGGTTTATAGGATTTCATAATTAAAATACAAACTTAAAATATTTAAAGAATATCAAGCGTTTCCCCTTCTTTCATATACACGTAGGCCTTTTTCAGCCCCTTTTTGACACCCATTCCGCCACGACGACGTACTTGCTTGTCGGCTTTTCGGGCGATCCTTACTTTTTGCGGTGTCTTTTTGTACGTTTGCTTGACGGCTTCACGAACTTTGTGCTTGTTCGCGTCTTCAGCGACCACAAAAACATATACCCCGTCGTCGGTGGCTATAGCCGCTTTTTCGGTAACGTGAGGACGGAGGATAACCGACCCTGGGTTAAAAGAATTTAGGACCGGCTGGAGTACAGCACTATCCTTACTCTGAGATTTACTTGCCTCAGTTTTGTCTACTTCTGTCGCACTCTTGTCCTTTTCTTCAGTTTTCGCTTTTCGTCCAAACAAAGGCATAATTAATTGTTTTTACTCTTGAGAAATTCTATAGATCTCTCAGGATCAGTGATCACTATATACTTGTAATTCAACACGTCAAGCGCGCTCAGATTCTCTACTTCGTGGGCACTTACCGTAGGAATGTTCTTAAAGCTTCGCTTTATTTCAGCGGACGCGTCTCCCAACGCTATGAGCGCAGCATTACCTTTTTTCCGAGAAATTCCTTCTAACCCTTTCACCTTGGACAATGTATCCACTATATTCTTTGCTTCTTTGGTTTTTCCTTCTGAGTCCAACTCGGACAAAGACTCGAGAAAAACGATCTCGCCATCGACGAGCTTCCTCGAGAGAATGGTAAAGAGAGCTTTCGACCTCATCTTTTTATTGATCTTCTTTGTGTAGTCCTTCCCCTTTAGCGGGCCGTGTGTAACCCCACCGCCTATCCAAAGAGGGCTACGGATTGAACCGTGTCGCGCGTTTCCGGTGCCTTTCTGGCGCCAAGGCTTGGCTCCACCACCTCGGACTTCATTTCTTCCTTTGGCGTGTGCTACGGGAGTGCGTCTGTTTGACTGTATGGAAGTAACTACCTGGTGCACCAAATCGGCGTTCCAAGGAAGTCCGAAGATCTCTTCTGGTAAAGTCGCGCTACCTTTCTTTTCTCCTTTGGCTGTATAAATATCCGCTTTCATACCTATGCAGTTATCTTAATAAGGGTTCCCTTGCGTCCGGGGACGGCTCCCTTTACATAAATCAAATTATTATCCGTGTCAACTTTCACAACCGAAGCTTTCTTAACGGTGATCGTGTCAGATCCCATTCGTCCGGGCATTTTGGTACCCTTGAGTACGCGCTGTGGACCGGTTGCTCCGATAGATCCCGCTTCTCGTTCCGAGTGCTTTTGACCGTGACTTCGAGGTCCACCGGCAAATTTGTGTCGCTTCACAACTCCTTGGAAGCCCTTACCTTTGCTAACTCCGGTGAGACGAACCTTGTCACCGGTCTCAAACTGATCCAGTGAAACACTATCACCTTCTTTTACCGCTACTTCCTCCGACTCGGGCAGTCTAAACTCCCTTAAATAACGAAAGTTACCCAACCCTTTGAATTGACCCTTTTCCGGCTTGGAGATGTTCTTTTCTTTTTTCTCTCCTGAGCCGATCTGCACGGCTACATACCCGTCTCGATCTTTCTCACGAATGCGAGTAACCACCGCCGGCTCAGCTTTGATGACCGTAACAGGTGTCATGCTCCCACTCTCGAGAAAGAGCTGAGTCATATTTTCTTTTGTTCCTAGGATAAATTTCATTATTTTCTGTATTAGCCAAGCGATAGATCAAAGATCTATCAAAAATCAGGCACTTTTAGAGAAAAGTAAGGTTTACGCAATAAGTTTGAACAAACCAGACCGCTCGCTCTAGATCATCTTTACGTCGATGGAAATACCAGACGGGAGCGAAAGATTCGTCAATGCTTCGATCACCTTACCCGACGGCTCGAGAATGTCAATAAGTCGGCGGTGCGTTCGCATTTCATATTGCTCACGCGAGTCTTTGTGTACGAACGAAGAACGATTGACCGTGTACTTCTTGGTGTTGGTAGGCAGAGGAACCGGACCGCGAACTTTTGCGTCGTAACGTACCGCGGTATCGATTATCTGGCGGACCGAATTATCAAGAATTTTGGATTCGTACGCTTGTACTTTGATCCGCAATCGCTCCACGCCTTCCGGATTAGCTCCTTTTTTTGCTCCTTCTTTGGTTTCCTTTTTTGTTTTGGTTGACTCTGCCATAAATAGGATAAGTGTCTATCTTACGAGTTGATCTTGGTTACAACTCCGGCTCCAACTGTCTTGCCACCCTCTCGGATAGCGAAACGCTGTTGCTCTTCGAGAGCTACCGGCGCTACCAACTTAACTTTGAAGGTAACGGTATCTCCCGGCATAACCATCTCGGTTCCTTCCGGCAGAGTAACATCTCCGGTTACGTCCGTAGTTCTGATATAGAACTGCGGCTTGTATCCGGTGAAGAAAGGCGTGTGACGTCCTCCTTCTTCTTTGTTGAGGATATATACTTCAGCTTCAAAGTCATCGTGCGGAGTAACAGAGCCCGGATGCGCGAGTACTTGACCGCGAGTTACATCGTCTTTTTTCAATCCGCGAAGAAGGATACCGGCGTTGTCACCAGCCATTCCCTCTTGAAGCTGTTTGTTGAACATTTCTACACCGGTAACTGTGGTCTTTTGGGTGTCTTTGAGTCCGACAATTTCGATCTCTCCTCCTACCTTTACTACTCCTCTTTCAATTCTACCGGTTACAACCGTACCTCGTCCTTCAATCGAGAAGATGTCTTCAACCGGCATAAGGAATGGCTTGTCAGTTTCTCTCTCGGGGGTAGGAATGTATTCATCAAGAGCGCTTACTAGCTCTAGTATTTTTTGTACCCATTCATCATCCTCGGAATCAGCTTCGAGTGCTTTCAAAGCGGAACCTCGAACAATAGGAGCGTTTTCTCCGTCAAATTCTTGTTCGGTAAGGAGCTCACGCACCTCTTCTTCTACGAGGTCAACTAGATCATTGTCCTCAACCATGTCGCACTTGTTAAGGAATACTATGATCTTAGGTACACCAACCTGCTTCGCGAGAAGGATGTGTTCGCGAGTCTGTGGCATAACTCCGTCCGTAGCCGCTACAACAAGAATGGCGCCGTCCATCTGTGCGGCTCCAGTGATCATGTTCTTAATATAGTCGGCGTGTCCGGGAGCATCTACGTGAGCGTAGTGCCTATTCTCTGATTCGTATTCAGAGTGGTGAATCGAGATAGTAATACCTCGAGACTTTTCTTCTGGACTTTTGTCCAAGTCCTCCACTGAAACTTGCTTCTTGGCAAGTCCTTTCATATGAAGGGTGTGTGTAATTGCTGCGGTAAGAGTTGACTTACCGTGGTCAACGTGTCCGATGGTACCTACGTTGACGTGTGGTTTACTCCTATCAAATTCTTCTGCCATAACGTTTTATTTATTTTGAGTTAATTTAACTCGTTTTAATCTAATAATGTAGAGAGGATAATGCGTGAGCGTGACTAGCCTTTCTACACTATTTAGCTTTCTTCTAATAATTTTACGAATTACCCGCTAGGTAACGCCTGCTATTATACCAAATAACAGCAAACAAAAACAGCGCTACATACGCGTTAGAGGTATACTAGCGAAAGCTCTATTAGAAGTCAAGAAAAATTATTTTATCTAAATTAAATTCAAATTACATTGACTTATACGAAAAAATATGGCTAAATAATAGCTAGAGACAAAGCCCTGCCCCGAAAGAAAACTCAGAGAAAAATTCTCTCGATACGAAAAAAAAAGGAGAAGGACTTAAATGATCCAAGATCTGGAGAAAGAACTGCTTGAAAATAAAGTAAAAAGTCTAAAGTCTGAGATAGGTATCCTCGAAAGTAGGATCGAGGAGCTCGAAAGGGACGACCTGACAGGCGTCCTTCGGCGCAAACCTTGGGAAGAAAAGGTACGCGAGAAACTTCGCAGGCAATCTCAAGTGATCTGCATGGTCGATATGGACGGTCTGAAGATCGTCAACGACCGCCACGGGCACGTTTACGGTGATATGTTGATCCGACTGCTTGCAAAAGCATTCGAGCACAACATAAAGCGTGAAGACCTGGTAGGCAGGTACGGAGGCGACGAGTTCGTCTTGGCACTCACAACTGAGGGAATGGAGAATACAGAAAAAGAGGTCAGGAAGATATTCAAACGAATTGCCGCCCTTTTTTCCAAAACCGCCAGCCAATACTTTCAAAATGAATTCGATGGGGAAATTGACCACTGCTTTGGTTTCTCTTACGGATTCGTGTTCGTTCCCAAAGGATTGCACAGCCTAGAGGCGATCTACATTGCAGCAGACAACATGCTCATAAAGGAAAAGAAGTCCAAGCGAACTTCCCGTTTAACTTAACGGGAAGTTTTTTATTTTCTAAACCGACCCGAAAAAACAGGGAATTTTTCTTTTCCTACTCGGTTCTGTACAATAGAAGAGGAAATTAATAAGAAGGAGGAATCATGAGAAGATACTTAGACCTGCTCGAGGACGTATACAAAAACGGAGAAGACAGAGATGGCAGGAATGGCAACACACGTTCTCTTTTCGCGCTTCAATTCCGAGCGAATCTCCGAGATTCTTTCCCCGCCCTCACGACTAAAAAGCTGGCATTCAAGGCGGTAGCCTCAGAGTTGCTTTGGTTTTTAGAAGGATCAAACGACGATAATCGACTCAAAGAGATCGCGGGCAAAGATAAAACCATCTGGACGGCTAACGCCGAAGCTGACTACTGGCAACCAAAAGCGCAATTCCCGGGAGATCTCGGGCGTATTTATGGTGTTCAGTGGAGAAGCTGGAGAGATCCGGAAGGTGGTGAGATCGACCAACTAAAAGACGTATTGGAGTCGATCAAAAACAACCCCCACAACAGGCGACATGTCGTAACGGCGTGGAATTCGGCGGAGACCGGCAAGATGGCATTGCCTCCCTGCCATATGCTCTTTCAGTTCTACGTAAGTAACGGCAAGATCTCGCTTGCGATGACACAGCGCAGTGGAGATATGTTCCTTGGCGTTCCTTTCAACATAGCAAGCTATGGCTTGCTTCTTTCTATGGTTGCTCAAGTTTGCAACCTAGAGCCGGATGAATTGGCGATCACGATCAATGACGCCCACATCTACCACGATCACTTCGAGGCAGTGGAGGAGCAATTGAAAAGAGAACCGCTCCCCCTTCCCAAGCTTTGGCTCAATCCGGAAGTCAAAGAAATCGACGGCTTCTCTATGGATGACTTTAAGCTCGTCGACTACGAGCATCATCCGCCGATTAAGGCAGAAATGGTGGTATGACGTTGAATATCATAGCCGCGTTCACGAAAAAAGACCGAGTACTGGGAAAAGACGGCCGTATGCCGTGGAATATTCCCTCTGACCTTAAGCGCTTCAAAAGACTGACTACCGGGCACCCAGTAATAATGGGGCGGAGAACTTACGAATCTATTGGGCGATCACTTCCCAATAGAACGAACATCGTGGTTTCAGGCGAAATGTACGGCAACGGACGTAACTTTACCGTCGCTCGCACTCCGAGTGAAGCCATAAGTAAAGCCAGAGAGAACGAAGGCAGTGATGAGGTTTTCATCATCGGCGGACAGGAGGTCTACCGAGCCACACTGCACAAAGCCGATCGTTTGTACCTTACGATCATCGAGGAAGAATTCGAAGGAGATGTTTTCTTCCCGAATTTCAACGAAAAAGAATTCAGATTAGTAGAGAAAGAGGAGGGGTCAGAAAACGGATACAACTTCACTTTCTTGACGCTAGAAAGAAAATAGTCACTATACATCCCCGAGCTGTTTTTCGCTTTCAGCCGGGGATTTTTCTATTAGATTATTATTCTTAAGAATCGTTTGCTTCCTAAATGTCAACCTCCCAGGTTGACATTTTACCGCCCCATCACTCCTCTCTTCGGGTGTACCACCCCCTTCTCCCTAGGTTTAACCTAGGGAGAATTTATAAGTATTACTTTGAGTAACTTCCGAAGTTGTTCATTCAGCCAAATCAGTCAACCTGGCAGGTTGACACGTTTGCTGCTATTCTTCTGACGTACCACTTTCTTCTCCCGAATCGTTTGCCTCTGCATCACTTTCTTCATCGCTACTCTCCTCTGTGCTATCTGTGGTTTCTGTGCCGTCTGTACCACCCTCTTGTGTACTTGACTCGTCTTCGGTTTCTGGATCAGACCCCTGCGTGTTTTCTTCGTTACCACTTTCTTCTTCTGCTCCGTCCTCTTCTGAAGTGCCGTCATCATCCTCTATTTCCTCACCTTCTCCACTCAGACCTGTTTCTTCATTTTCTTCTCCCGAGCCATCTTCGGAGTTTCCCTCTTCTTCGCTCTCGCCATTATCGCTATCACCTTCTTCTTCCGGAGATTCGCTTCCTTCGGCACCGTCAGATTCTTCGCTATTTCCACCCGAGTCATCGACGTTGCTTTCACTTTCACCTTCGTCGTTGTTTGAGCTATCCGTATTTCTCGCGGATCCTGTTTGGCTGTTTCCTTCTAACAATCGATCAAGCTCGTCTCTATCTATACACGTCTCGCCTGTTTCGTCACGTAAGCATATTTCTTTTGTAGATATTCTGTCCGCAATGAGCTCCTTCACCGCAACCACTTTTTCCTCAAGCGCGGATATAAGGTTATCGAGAAAGGACTCTCCTAATTCACTTTCCATATCTGCTATAGAATCCACCTTCAGATCAAGCTCCTTGATCGAGCTCACCACATAGGCGTTAAAGGTGAATGGGAGCTGGAGAGAATAGGCTTGTCCGTCTTCGCCGACGAGATCTGCGTCGGCGCCATCAACGTCGTGTTTACTTACCCATTCTGGAAATACTTCTCTCACGTCTTGGGCGAGGAAACCTCCGGCCGAGGCGACGTTGCCGTGTAGGTCCGGGTTCTTCCACTCGTAGGTTACCGGGTTGAGTTTGGTGAGTTTGTCCAGGGCTCCGTCTACCTCTTGGATATTGGTTTTGAGTCGTTCGTCCGAGGAGTCTGTCCATGATCCACCTCCGGGTTTGGCCGCACTTCCGTTCACTTCTAAATCGTAACTGGGACTCGCCGTCTTGATGCCGACATCGGCTGTGGAATCAATTGCAATTGCCGAAGTGCTTCCCCTACTTAAATGAGCAATATTAGAACTTCTATAAATTCTAAAGGAAGTGCCTGTACCATCATTAAAAGCTATGCCGGAAGTAGAGCCATCATTGCCTATCTCTATAGAACCAAAACTTGTATTTGTCGTGCCTATGCCAACTCTGCCGCTAATATGAGTAGCGCCATTCACGTCCAACTTCGCACTAGGACTCGTCGTCCCGATGCCGACGTTGCCTGTGTAATCAACACGCATCTTTTCAGTAAATACAGACTCAGTGCCTGTATAAAACGTCAAATCCATATAATTCGCATAATTGTTATTAGGTGAAACAGCAGCAATGCCCGCAGCTTTTTGCCCTGAGAAACCTTCCGCTCCAAACTTTATACCAAGCCCATCTCCGCTGGTCATTTCTCCTGTAGAATTTGTACCAAAATACTGTTGCCACTTAACTCCCCCCAGATCTTCCCATCGTTCGTCATTTATTTCCAACTTAGTCCCCGGCCCCGTCGTCCCGATGCCGACGTTGCCTCGATTCATTATCACATCACCGTCTTCCTCAGCTAACAAAACATCATTATTAGCACTATCCCTAAGGGCTACCCCTTGACCGCTGTCGGACCTGATCCATGTAGTACCCGTAAAGGAAAGCGAACCGTTATCACCCAGTATGGCAGGATTACCTGAAACAGTTATTTGACCGCCAACATCTAGTGCAGTATTAGGTACAGCAGTACCAATTCCTAGACGGTTATTCCCGTCATCCCAAAAGAAGTTAGCGTTGTCCTGCGCAAGGTTCGATCCGTCGGAGAATGGGATGGAGCCAGCGGTAAGCGACGTAGAGAAGCCTCCTACGTCAAGGTCGGTTTGGTCTACGGTGAGAGCGTTGGTGGAGAGCGTGAGGCCGGTGCCGGTGAAGTCGGTGATGGTCTCGGCGTTTACGTTCACTCCCGCGGAGAAGTTGGTTAGTTGGGAGAAAGTGAACTCAGGTGAGGTTCCCGTTAGTGCGAGTGTGGTGGAGCCGGTACTTCCGACGGTGGCTGAGAGGTAGTTGGATACATCGTAGCCGAGACGGAGTTGTTCTGTCGTGGAGAGGGAGTGGAGACGAGCTGAGGGTGAGCTTGTTCCTAGTCCTAGTCTGTCATTCGTATCATCCCAGAAGAAGTTGGCGTCGTCGGCGCCAAAGGATCCGGAAGAGTTGAATTGGACAGCTCCGTCAGATCCAGCTATGTCTCCGCCTGCGTTAACGAGATCTACGTAGCTTCCGCTGTCTTCTGACACCTGGAAGGTGTTAGAGCTTGAGTCAAAGTATATTCTTCCCTGTCCTGACGGTGCGGTGGATGGTGCTGACATTTCTCTGATGGATAAGGCTCCGGCTAGGTCTAGGAGGGCGGCGGGTGACGTGGTGCCGAGTCCTAATCTGTCATTCGTATCATCCCAAAACAGATTGGTGTTGTCTTGGGTAAGGTTCGTTCCGTTGGAGAACGGGATGGAGCCTGTAGTGAAATTAGTGTTAAGGTCGCCTACGTTTATGCCCGAGGTGTCAACGTCAAGTGTGCCGCTGGAAAGAGAAACACCACTGCCGGCAGTTAAGTTGGTGTCTGTTCCTACATCTATCTCGTTGAGGGTGAGGGTTTGTCCGGTTAGTGATAGATAGTCCAGAGAACCACCGAGTGAAAGGGCATTGTGCCTGCTAGTGGTATTGGCCGCGACGTCAGAGTTGGCGGAGACGCGCGCTTCGGTGTAGTAGAGATTGCTCGATCCTTCTGATAGATCATCAGTTGTACTGGAAGAAACATCGTTGGTCTCAACGCTACAGTTGGTGTCTCCGGGCGCGCAGGTAGGGTCTAGAGTCTCACCGGGAGAGTATTTTGAAGCCGGAGGAGCGGCTATTAAAGCAGTGACAGCTAAGCTAAATCCAGCCAGGATAACCAGCAGAAAAGGCAGGGGTCTTTTTATGAAGTTTTTCATATTACACTAGTATATTTTAGCACGCTACAGGGCTGAGTAGACGTTAACAACTATATGCAATGAACAAAAATTTATAACAAAATCAAACCTTTAAACTGCTGTTTATCACACCTCCTTTTACCTCTTTGGGCTCTGAGGTATAAACCCGTTCGTATGAATCCTCACCCACCTTTTTTTCTACCGCAATAACGTAGGTGCCCGGATACACTAAACTATAAAAACGACCAAATTTGTCACAAACAACCCGCTTAACCTCCTGGTCCGAGGAAGGAATTATCACACGCACAATTGCAAAAGAGAGCGGTTGGCCGGTTTCTTTGTCCACGACCGAACCGAGATGTTTTGGCTTGAGTCCAAACGTCCTTAAGGCAAATACCAAAATATAAAACAAAACTATACCCAACTGTAGAAGAGACGGCACAGCTATCAAAGCCGCGAGGGACGCAAAAAGTCCGACATAGAAAAGTATATTAGCTCCATAGGTAAATAACGCGTCAAAGCGTGAATAAAATTTCATCCTCCCCTTTTCTGCACGTTTTGCAAATTCGTTCCAATCAAACCCTTCCGGATCCATTGGTATATTTTTATCAATAACCGAACCCTCTTCGGTCAAAAAGTTTTCTCCAAAATAAAGATTGTCGTATAAAATATCTCCAGTTTTTCCTTCCAGGCGTTTAGACGGAAAGTTATAATTGGTCTTTTTTGAAACTAATCGATATTTCCCAGGATCCTGAAGAAAGCCATATCTGCCATCCAAGTCCGTAATTGAACCGCTAACTTCTTTGCCGTCTTCATCTTGTAAGACAACGTAAGCCGGGTCTAGTGGTTGCTTGGTCACGCTGTCATATACAGTACCCCACGGTCTGCGATTGTGCTTAAATCCAAATATCGACAAAAATAACGTCCATATACGCAGAGGGATAAACACGATCTCCGAGAAAGAAACAGGGGTTAAAAAGAAAGAGCTTACCACAGTAGCTGTACCAGTCACCGCTCCAGCTACTGAAACCGTACTGGCAGTAGTAGTCACTACAGCGTCTTCAAAAGCCTCGGAAACATTTCTTTGTATAGATTCTCCTAGTCCGACCATAGATTTTCTGACATTGTCACTTGTCTTTCTTATGAGAGTTATCGCTTCACCTACTCTGTCCGCTATAGTTGTACCTCTAGATGTTCCACCGCCTTCTTCATCACCAGCCTCTACTCCGGAATCAGAAACTTCATCGTCAGGATCTTTGTCATCTCCTTCTTCTACTTCAGAGGGTATATCCTCATCCGGCTCCTCGTCGTCTTCGTCCGTCTCTACCTCAGGTGTATCCTCCGGTGACTCATCTACAGGAGATTCCTCTTCTGAGGGTACACTCTCCTCTGGCTCGTCTTCATTGTCTTCGGAATCCACGTCTTCATCGCCTCCTTCGTCCGGAGAAGGAGCAAATGAACTCTCAGACGATCCGGAGCTTCTTACGCTTTCCGGACGCCAATCCGTAGCAACTCCATGATTCAACGAACTACATGAATTATCTGTCTCACAGCTAAAAACGATCCACCCTATATTTTCGCTCCATGCATACCCATTAAATTCACCATTTTCATCTATTGTTACTCCGCCTTCACTGGGCGCGAAATTTATCCAGCCAATATTTTCACCCCAAGCGTAGCCCGATAAATTTCCTTCTCCATCATTAGAAACACCGCTTTCGCCGGGGTCCAGATTTATCCAACCATAATCCTCTGACCATGCGTACCCCGTAAGTCCGTCATCAGTAACATGAACGTCGCCTTCCGAGGTGGCAAAGTTTATCAAAGTATCGGCGCTCAAGAATCGGGCATATTTTTCAGAAGAATCTATAGTTCCGTCAGTCTCTGATGCAGATAACACCACCGGAAAAGTAAAGTTAATTATCGCCGCCACGCTAATTGCGACCAAAAATTTATTTGTAAATGTTCTCTTGTTCATTTTCATTTATTCTTCGCCCTTAACTGATCCTTCTTCTTTTTCGCTTCCTTTGTCTTTTACCTCGACATCACCTTCAGAGGTTTCATCGTCACTCTCCTTTGTGATGTCCTCGGTTGCCGTACTGTCCTCATCATTCTTTTCTGTGCCCGTGTTATCTTCTGTTTTGTTTTCACCGTCATTTTCTTCGTCGGAATTTTCAGTTGTCTGCTCGGTTTCTGGGTCAGATTCGTCAGTATTTTCTTCGTCTTCAGTATCTTTATCTTCTTCATCGCTTTCTTCTACTGATTCTTGTTCGTCTGAACTTTCTTCTTTCTCTGTCGTTGATCCTTCTGTTTCGTCTTCCTTTGAGTCGTTTTGTGTGTCTTCTGAATCTTCTACTGTTGTTTCTTCATTGTCGTCACCTCCTTGGGATTCATTGTCTGAACCGCCACCGGTTGTAGGAGTAGTATCTGTTTCGTTCGCAGAATCACTATCTTCAGGATCTGATATGGAGCGAGGATCTATGTCGGCGTTATCTAGCAATTGACGCAACTCTGATTCATTTACACACGTATCACCCACGCACACTTCTTCGGTTCGCAGAGATTTAACACGAAGTGTCTTATCTTCGAACCATTCTAGCAACCTCTCGAATACACTGCCGCCCGTATCAAGGTTCGGATCTAGCATATCTACCTTTAGGTCAAGCTGCTGCAGCTCACCCAGCATAAGTACTGAGAGTTTGGAGTAATCAACTCCTCGTAGCTCACCGGAAGAACCGCGGAAGGTAAGTTCTGGCAATACTTCATCTACTTCTTCAGCTACTAATCCGAAGTCTTTTTGGCCCGCGTTTTCTGTATTGTCATCCCAAATAAACGAGCGAGGATTGAGATCGTAGATCATGTCGGTGTCTATCGTGAGTTTTGTTATGTCTCTCTTGAATCGTTCCGATGATCCGCTTTCCACCAGTGTACCGTCTTCGGTGATCTGAACATAGTTTCCCGTACCGATCGGTAGTGAGCCAAGCTCCGTCGTGCGTATTTCGTCTTCGGTGCTCGTGGTTGTTTCTATGACCCCCGTGTTTTGGGTCGAGGCAAGGTTTCTGGGCTTTTTCTCATCCGACACAGAGGCAGTTTCAAAGAAGATGAGTTCCGGGGTTTCTCCAGAGTTGTTGGCTTCGAATTCGAAGAGTATGCGGTAGTATGAGGCGTCTGCTAGCTCTGCGAGGTCGTAGGTTTTCATTCCGTCTTCCAGCTCTACCGTTACACTGTCTTTGGTGGTGGTGAAGTTGTCGTCCGAAGAGCGTACCTCTGCGGTGAGAGTCGCGCCGTCTGGTAGGTTGACAGTGGCGAGGATGCGTTCGAAGTCTACTATGTATGGTTCCTCTCGTACTTTTGTCAGGTATTCTCCCGTGTTGTGGGTAGAGCCGGATCCGTCCTTGGCGAGGTAGACTCGGTCGTTGGTGCTTTTGGTTCTGGTTAAGGTACCGGTGTTGAATTCATCGGTGAGGTTCTGTGACCAGAAGATGTGCGGGTTGCTTTCGTCAAAGATGAGGACTGTGTTGTTGCCCGAGTCGGTGACGGCGAGTTCGGTAGATGAGATGTCGTTGAATTTCCAGTTACCGATGCGTGCGCTTCCGTTCACGTGTAGTTTTTTTGAGGGTGAGGAGGTGCCGATGCCGACGTTGCCCTCGGTGAAACCTGAACCCAAACCAGTAAGCGTCATTACGGTATTATCCGAAGGATCCACAAACTGCAAATCAAAATCCGGATAATTAGAAGGCTCGGTAACATTTCTAATTTTCCATGTACCGGTTCTTTCGTTTGAACCATTTACGTCCCAACCGCTCGCAGTTAGACCAATATCACCAGAGTCGTAGTCATCAGAATCGCTAGTGGCCGTACCGAGTGCTCCTATTTCCAGTTCCTCGTTTGGACTAGTCGTCCCGATGCCGACGTTGCCGCCCGTATTTATATAAGAATTCCCTCCGGCAGTAAGATAAATCTGTGTGCCAGAAATAGCGCTAGAGCCTTCGGTATCTAACTGAATAAGTTGATTACCGCTTGAATCTTCCAAAAATAAATCACCATCGCCATCCGCCGTCCCTCCAATAAGAACGTTATTTACTGCATGGAGATTTCGACCCGGACTTGTCGTCCCGATACCGACGTTGCCGTTGGTGAGGAGGGTCATACCGGTGTAGGTGCCGGTGGCAATAGAGCCGCTGCCGGCACTTGTCTTGTAGCCGAGGTCGAGGCGGTTGTTGAGGTTGGCACCGCGGTGTTGCATAATCCAGTGTTTGTTGTCTCCCGTGCCTCCGGCGGGAGCGTTGGTGAGGATAAAGGCGGCGGCGTCGTCTCCTTGGTCGGTGGCGACTACTTGTAGGTTGGCGTCGTCATCCTCAAAGGTGGCTACTCCGTCTGTCTCGTAGTGAGCTCCCGCTACGCTTGCGTCTACTACGTGTAGTCGGTCCGTGGGGTTGGTGGTACCGAGACCGAGCATCTTGCCGGAGTTGTCCCAGAAGAGGTTGGCGTCGTCTGCTCCAAAGGAGCCGGAAGAGTTGAACTGAACCGCTCCATCCGAGCCGGCAACGGAGGCTCCTCCCAATAGATTTTCATACGAACCACCATTTTCGGAAACTTTGAAGGTGTTTGAGCTTGAGTCAAAGTATATTCTTCCCTGTCCTGACGGTGCGGTGGATGGTGCTGACATTCCTCTGATGGATAGAGCTCCGGCTAGGTCTAGGAGGGTGTTGGGTGAGGTGGTGCCGAGTCCCAGACGATTGTTGGCGTTGTCCCAGAACAGATTGGCGTTGTCTTCGGTGAGGTTGGAGCCGTCGGAGAATGGGATGGATCCGGCGGTGAGAGCAGTGGCAAAGCCCTCTACGTTGAGTGCGGTTTGGTCTACTGTGAGGGCGTTGGTGTTTAGGGTGAGGCCGGTGCCGGTGAAGTCGGTGATGGTTTCACTATTTACGTTTACTCCTGAGGAGAAGTTGGCGAGTTGGGAGAACGTGAACTCCGGTGAGGTTCCTGTGAGTGAGAGTGTGGTGGAGCCGGCGCTTCCCACTGTGGCTGAGAGGTAGTTAGAAGCGTCGTAGCCGAGTCGGAGTTGCTCTGTCGTGGAGAGGGAGTGGAGACGGGCGGAGGGTGAGGTGGTGCCTAGTCCTACGTTTCCTTCTACTAGTAGTCCGTTGGTCGGTGCTGTGTTGGTGCCGGCGTAGGTGGAGCCGACGACCGAAGAACCGGAGACGTCGAGGGCGTTTTGGGGGGTGGTGGTGCCAATTCCAACGCTGGTGTCGGCGATGAGAGTGCCGCCTTCGAATGAATTGCCCATGTCGTATTCGTAGATGTAACCGCCGCCTGACAACCCATCATATCCTATCTCATAGAGCTTGCTACCGTCGCTGTTCCAGGCGATGCCAGTTGGGTCACTGTCTTGTGTAGAGATGGATTGGGAGAAGGAAGCGGTGGAAATGTTATACGGAGTGGAAACATCGTATTCGTATATGAGATCGCTACCCCGACCCACCTCATAGAGCTTAGAGCCGTCGTTGTTCCAGGCAATGCCTTCTGGAGAGCCGTCTTGCGTGGAGATGGACAGGGAGAAAGAGGCTGTGGAGATGTCGTAGGGGGTGGAGACGTCGTATTCGTAGATGAGTTCGCTGTTGTGTCCTCCCATCTCATATAGCTTGGTACCGTCGTCGTTCCAGGTTATGCCGCGTGGAATAGAGTCTTGTGTAGAGATGGATTGGGAGAAGGAGGCGGAATTTATATCGTAAGGGGTGGAGACATCATATTCATATATAAGGTCGCTACCTTGCCCTACCTCGTATAGCTTGGAGCCGTCGTCGTTCCAGGCAATGCCTTCCGGATAAGAGTCTTGTGTGGGAATAGATTTAGAAAAGGATGCAGTGGAGATGTCGTAGGGGGTGGAGACATTGTATTCGTATAAGCGTTCGGCACCACTGCCACGTCCTGTTTCATATAGTTTAGTACCGTCGTCGTTCCAAGCGATACTTAACGAAAGGCTGTTTTGCGTGGAAATAGATTGAGAGAAAGAGGCGGTGGAGATATCGTAGTTTCCGCTCGAAGCTGTCTCTTCGATTCGCAAATCTCCGCCGGCTAGATGGAGGAGGTTTCCGGGAGTTGCCGTCCCCAACCCCAACCTGTCATTCGTATCATCCCAGAAGAAGTTGGCGTCGTCGGCTCCGAAAGAGCCAGAAGAGTTGAATTGTACTGCTCCGTCGGAGCCAGCGGCAGAAACATCACTGAGAAGGTTTTCGTAAGAGCTGCCATCCTCGGATACTTTGAACGAGTTAGAGCTTGAGTCAAAGTATATTCTTCCCTGTCCGGCAGGTGCAGTAGATGGGACTGAGACACCGCGGAGAGAGAAGGCGCCGGATAGGTCGAAGGCGGTGTTGGGTGAGGTGGTGCCTATTCCTACGTTGCCTTCAACAAGCAAACCGTTGGTTGGTGCCGTGTTGGTGCCGGCGTAGGTGGAGCCGATGACCGAGGCGCCGGAGACGTCGAGGGCGTTTTGAGGCGAGGTGGCGCCGATTCCAATACTGTTGTCAACAAAAATACTACCTCCTTCTGAACCTCCAGCCATAGAATACTGGTAAATCCTTCCACTACTAAAGTCGCCGTCAAGAACAAACATTTTTGTACCGTTGGTTTTGAAAGATACACCATGTGAATCTGTTACTTCATTAGAAACATCGAAAGAAACGCTATCGTACGATGCGGTTGAAAGATCCCAGGGTGTAGAGAGAGAGTACTGAAAAACACTATTAGCTCCATCTCCCACAATATACATCTTTGCTCCATCTGATTTAAAGGCAAGTTCTCTCGATATCCCCTCCTGTCCCGAAACACTAAACGATACCGAGTCATAAGAGGCAGTTGAAAGATCCCATGGGGTGGAGAGACCATATTGATACACAGTATTATTATTATCTCCTATTACATACATCTTCGTTCCATCTGATTTCAAAGCTAGACCTTGTGCGTCACTTTCCTGTCCTGAAACACTGAACGATACTGAATCATAAGATGCGGTGGAGAGGTCCCAGGGTGTAGATAATGTATATTGATAAGTAGTACTTCCGTCCAGTTCATACATTTTCGTTCCGTCGGACTTGAGAAATACACCCCGAGGAAATCCAGCTTGTCCATCAAAAGAAACAGTATCATAGGCCGCAGTTGAAAGGTCCCAGGGTGTAGATAATGTGTACTGATATATATTATTAGAGCTTCGATCTGAAAGATACATCTTTGTTCCATCCGGTTTAAAATAGGTACCAGTTGGTTCAAGAGCTTCTCCGGATACTCCAAATGAAACAGAATCATATGAAGCGTTACTTAAATTCCAACCATTTGTGAGAGTCTGAGTAACATAAACATCGCCTCCCGCTACTTCTAGAAAATAACTTGGAAGATTAGTCCCCAATCCCAACCTGTCATTCGTATCATCCCAAAACAGATTGGTGTTGTCTTGGGTAAGGTTCGTTCCGTTGGAGAACGGGATGGAGCCTGTAGTGAAATTAGTGTTAAGGTCGCCTACGTTTATGCCCGAGGTGTCAACGTCAAGTGTGCCGCTGGAAAGAGAAACACCACTGCCGGCAGTTAAGTTGGTGTCTGTTCCTACATCTATCTCGTTGAGGGTGAGGGTTTGTCCGGTTAGTGATAGATAGTCCAGAGAACCACCGAGTGAAAGGGCATTGTGCCTGCTAGTGGTATTGGCCGCGACGTCAGAGTTGGCGGAGACGCGCGCTTCGGTGTAGTAGAGATTGCTCGATCCTTCTGATAGATCATCAGTTGTACTGGAAGAAACATCGTTGGTCTCAACGCTACAGTTGGTGTCTCCGGGCGCGCAGGTAGGGTCTAGAGTCTCACCGGGAGAGTATTTTGAAGCCGGAGGAGCGGCTATTAAAGCAGTGACAGCTAAGCTAAATCCAGCCAGTATAACCAGCAGAAAAGGCAGGGGTCTTTTTATGAAGTTTTTCATATTACACTAGTGTATTTTAGCACGCTACAGGGCTGAGTAGACGTTAACAACTATATGCAATGAACAAAAACTCCCGACTTTGGGAGTTTTGTTTTATGTTTTCTGCTTTACTTGTGGCCAAACTTGCCTGATCTTGCTACGAGCGCTTTTCGATGATCTCTTGGGCTACGTTTTGTGGTACAACAGCGTAGTGATCAAACTCCATAACGCTCTGTCCGCGTCCGGCTGTCATTGATCGAAGCATCGTCGTATATCCAAACATCTCAGAGAGAGGGACCATAGCGTTGATACCTTTGACCATTCCCCTATCTTCCATTGATTCAATAACACCTCGCTTAGAAGACAAGTTGCCGGATACGTCTCCCATAAATTCTTCGGGAACCGTAACTTCTACCTTCATTATCGGCTCAAGGAGAACCGGCTTGGCTTGCTTTGCGGCATCTTGGAATGCCTTAGAAGCGGCGATCTTGAACGCTACTTCATTTGAGTCAACCTCGTGAAAAGATCCGTCAAAGACCTCAACAGAAACATTTACCATTCTAAATCCGGCAACTATCCCTCTCTCCATAGTCTCTTTGATTCCTTTCTCAACTGCGGGGATGAATTCTTGTGGGATAACTCCACCCTTAATTGAGTTTATGAACTCAAAGTCTTCGGTGCGTTTTACGTTATTTGGAAGTTTTTTCTCTTCCTCCTCAGAAAGCTTCTCCATCGGCTTGGCACGAAGCTTGACATGTCCATACTGTCCGCGTCCACCAGACTGCTTGATGTATTTGTGTTCTTCCTCGGCCTCTTCGAGAATGGTCTCTCGATAGGAAACCTGCGGCTGACCGACTTTTGCCTCTACGTTGAATTCTCGCTTCATTCGGTCTACCAAAATATCCAAGTGAAGCTCTCCCATTCCGGAAATCACGGTCTCAAAGGTTTCATCGTCAGTTTGGACTCGGAAGGTTGGATCCTCATCAGAAAGTTTTTTCAAGGCGACACTCATTTTTTCTTGGTCGGCTTTGGTCTTTGGCTCAATTTTCAGAGATACAACCGGCTGTGGGAACTCGATCTTATCAAGTATGATCGGCGCGTTCTCCGCGCAAAGTGTGTCCGAGGTCTTGGTGTTCTTTAGACCAACCGCGGCGGCGATCTCGCCGGCAAATACTTTCTGTACTTCCTCTCGGTCGTTTGAGTGCATTCGCACTATGCGACCAACTCTTTCTTTGTCTCCGGTTGATGTATTCAGAATATACGAGCCCGCCTCAAGCGTTCCGGAATAGACTCTAAAATACGTCAGCTGTCCGACATAAGGATCTGTTGCGACCTTGAAAGCAAGCGCCGCGAAAGGAGCTTCGTCTGATGTTTCGCGTGTCGTTTCCTCGCCTGTTTTCGGATCAATTCCTGAGACAGGAGGAACTTCTGTCGGGTTGGGAAGGTAATCGATGACGGCATCCAAAACAAGTTGAACACCTTTGTTTTTAAGAGCGCTTCCGGTAAAGACAGGCACCATCTCGTTTGCTATTACCGCTCGGCGCATCTCTTTTTTAAGATCTTCCACGGGAATTTCTTCTCCGGCGAGATACTTTTCCATCAATTCTTCGTTGTTCTCAACTATCTTTTCGATCAGTTCTCCACGAAGTTTCTCGGCCTCGGCTTTCAGTTCTTCGGGAACTTCTCTCTTTTCGACTTGTACTCCCATATCACCCTCAAAGTAGACGGCTTGCATGGTCAAAAGATCAACAATGCCTTCGTGTTTGTCTTCCTCGCCAATTGGGAGTTGAGCTTTGACAGCATTTGGAGTAAGGCGATTCACTATCGACTGAAACGATCGATCAAAAGAGGCGCCGGTGCGGTCTATCTTGTTTATAAAGCAGATGCGCGGAACTTCATATTTGTCAGCTTGGCGCCATACTGTCTCAGATTGTGGCTCTACTCCGGCGACACCGTCAAAAACCACGACTCCACCGTCGAGAACCTTAAGAGAGCGCTCTACCTCAACGGTAAAGTCCACGTGACCGGGAGTATCAATAATATTTACTCGATGTTTTGCCTCTAGGTCGGTATCTGCGTTCTTGTAAGTAGGGGTCCAGAAACAAGTAGTAGCCGCTGAGGTGATGGTGATCCCTCGCTCCTGCTCTTGCTCCATCCAGTCCATCACCGCTTCGCCTTCGTGCACTTCTCCCATCTTGTGTGATACACCGGTATAGAACAGCACTCGCTCGGTAGTTGTTGTCTTACCGGCGTCAATGTGGGCAATAATACCTATATTTCTAACTTTCTCTAGAGGATAATCTCGATTCATACAAATAAATTGATAATAAAAACTGTTTATATAATTTTACTAACTCTGTTACCAAGCGAAGTGAGCAAATGCCTTGTTGGCTTCGGCCATCTTGTGGGTATTTTCTTTCTTGGCAAAAGCGGTTCCTTCTTCGTTCGCGGCGGCTAGGATCTCGTCGGCCAATCGTTCGTACATAGGGCGACCAGTTTCCGCGCGCACGGCATTTACGATCCACCGCATAGCGAGTTGGTCGCGTCTTTCCGGACGTACCTCTCGAGGGACCTGATAGTTAGCTCCTCCGACCCGACGGCTGCGTACTTCCATAGTTGGGCCAACATTGTGTAGAGCCGTCTCAAAGACCTCAAGCGGGTCTTTTTTGGTGTTTTTCTTGATCCTATCCAGAGCATCATAGACTATCTTGCGCGCGGTACTCTTCTTACCGTCTAACATAATATAGTTTACGAACCTCGAAAGCCGTACAGAGTTGTAGACTGAATCCGCGACAGGCTGTGGCGTTTTTTTGACTGGTCTTCGCATAATATTATTTATTCTCTCTTAGCTCCATATTTACTGCGTCCTTTTTTGCGCCCATCTACTCCGCCAGAGTCGAGAACTCCGCGAACTACCGTATAGTTGGCGCCAATGTCTTTCGGACCACCACCACGTAGCATCACTACCGAGTGTTCCTGTAGCGAGTGTCCCATACCCGGGATATACGCGGTCACTTCCATACCGTTCGTCAAACGAACACGAGCGATCTTTCTGACCGCGGAGTTCGGCTTGCGAGGAGTTGTGGTTGTTACTTTTGTGCAAACGCCTCTTTTAAAAGGAGAGTTATAGAGAGAAGGGCGGTTTTTAAGAGTATTAAACCCACGAGCAAGAGCCACAGTTTTGGATTTCTGTGGTTTTTTGCTACGCCCTTTTCTCGTTAATTGATTAATTGTTGCCATTACAAATTTTCGTATACATTAAAATCTAGCCCGTATTGAGCTTCAACAGAGAGTACAGTACTACAGGCGAAGTGAGAATGCAAGTCTCATAATATGTCTATATTGCAACACCAAGCATCAATTCGGCAAGACTGAAAACGGCCGGTCCAATAAATCCTCCAAAGAGAACAATGAAGGCGATCACTATAAAGAAACCAAAGCTCTCTAGTGTTTGCCGAATGTGATACATAGAGACCGGCAAAATTGAGAAAAGAATTTTGGAGCCATCAAGCGGCGGTATAGGAACCAGGTTAAACAAAGCCAAAACCAGGTTTATGATGACAAACGGGATCAGTATTTCGGCAAACAAGCCGACCTCTCCTCCCATTACCAATACTCTGAACAACACGGCGCCCAAAGTCGCCAAGATAATATTTGAAACCGGACCGGCAACAGCGATAAGCGCTTCATCACGATTGGGATCTCTGAGGTTATACGGATTGTACGGTACAGGTTTCGCCCAACCAAAAAGAAATGGCGCGTTAGTTATCATAAGGAGACCGGGGATCAGAATAGAGCCGACCGGATCGATGTGTTTTATCGGATTGAGTGTCAAACGCCCCTCAAGACGCGCCGTAGGGTCGCCGAGTTTGTTTGCCACAAAGCCATGCGCCACCTCGTGCACCACCACGGAAAGTATCAGTACAATGATCCCAATGAGAGCTCCTATAGTCATAATGATGTAGTGTATCATATCAAATATTGCATAAATGGGTAGATATGCTAAAGTAGCTTGCGTAAGAAAAACTCATTATTATGTCAAAAGTTTGCGAGATCACAGGAAAAAGTTCACAAATAGGAGGCGGGTATTCTAACCGCACTCGTGCTACCCAGTTCAACCCTACCGGCAAGAAAAGAAAGAGAGCCAATATCCAGAAGAAGAGGATATTTGTTCCTGAGTTGGAAAAATACGTTACGGTTAACGTTTCAACCAAGGGGCTAAAAACCATACAAAAAAACGGAGCCTTTGAAACACTCAAAAAAGCCGGCATTATCTAATAGCTCTGAATATTTATATAAAAGAAGACCGCTACCTAAATGGTGCGGTCTTTTTGTTTCACTCTGATCTTTCAGAAAGAACTAGTTGGCTTTGGCCAACACAACTTCACAAACTCCCCAGTTGCGTGCGTACTCTACCCTGTCGAGCCAGACATCCACCTGTCTTTGTTTGCGGGGATGCATCGTATCCGCTACCCGAAATTCGCCCGGACTCAACCCTGGAAGGGTTGGTAGACGCTCGATGGTCTTTGGAGTTGCTCCGCAACCATTCGGCGCTCCATCCATGGAACGAATATCAAGTATCTTGACCGTTGTTCCGTAAGGGAACATCTCGAGCATATCTCGAGATAGTGCTACAATTCCATGCTGAGTGCGTTCACCTGTCGCGGTAATATTAGGTGTTGAGTCAGTTTGCCCGGATACGGAGTTGTACGCGGTTGATCTCAAAACGTAGGCAACTTGAACTTCCGGAACCGGTAATTCAGTCGCGTTCCTGACAACCTCAACTTCTGGAATGGACAGCTGGACCGTGCCTCTGATATGGGCACCTATGTCCGGGAAAAACAGCTCGAACCTAGGGCTCATTTGGATTGCAAATGAAACAAACGACAGGACAAGTGGGATCAATATCACAGTCTTCAGCAAGAGCAATCGCTTTGCCTTCACATTTACCTCCGTCTACTGAGATGTAAATCGTTCGCGAATGGCTTCAATTTTCTCGCGCCCTGCTTCGTCGCTGAGTTCATCGTTATCAATTACCGCCTTAAGCTCGGGCACCATTTTCTCCATAAGCTCATCTACCGCGATCTTTATCTCACTTCGAGACGAGGCAGTGTCTGCCTCGTTTCCATTTTGGTTTGCTGGCTTGTTATTCATTGTGTCCTCCATGAACATTTATACTATAAAAATAAAGATTTGTAAAGTTATACACTTTGCTCAACTCCCGTGAACAAATTTCTTCCATCTCTACCTTCTGAGTACAACAAAGCCGGATTTCCTGGCGTTTCATCATTCACCGCAAAGACAGAGTATATCCTAGATATCGGAATTTTGTTTATGAAGTCCTCGCTCTCTTCATTTTTAATTTCCTCAGCTATATTTCCTAAGGTACTCTCCTTTTCGCCGTCTTCCTGGAAAGAGAGCGCAAAGGCAAGTCGGGATAATTCACTTTCGTTTTCTAAGAACTGTCTATCTTTGTTTGACTCCGAGCCGACTTCATTCTCCCCCTGTTTTATTTCAAGCGCTGCGAGCGCCGAGTCAGCAAACGAGTCCGCCAAAACCTTACGCAGATCTTTTTGGTGCTCCGAGTTATATTCAGCTTCAACCACTTCGGAAAATCGATCCAGAACATCGTTCATACCGAGAAGTTCATTTTGAACCCAAGAATAGTGGCGTTCTTGATCTTTTGCCACATCTTCATTTGATCCGAATGAAGACTTATTCTGTACAAGCCGCATATCTAGCGCCTCTTTATTCTCACGAGGACTAAACTCCACCAGGTCAATCCCATACTTCCAATCCAAATAGACATCAGTAAAAAAGCTCACATTTTCACCCAGTTCTTCTTTGCGTTTATCCATATACCCGCAAACCGCCTCGCAACCATCAAATGTAGTGCGCATTTCTGATCGAATTTCTTTGTCTATGTTTTCCTTTTCAAACCATTCGTTTAGAGCGACCCGAGAAGCTTTCACATATTTATAACGATCCTCCGGACTAAGCCCGGAAAGTATTGAGACTATCTTGTTTTGGAACTCTACTATCGGGAGAAGTTTTTCGGCGTCCACGCGACGACGTTCACCGCTTTCTTTGGCTTTATTTTGTTGACGAAATTCATATAGACTACCGGCGGCTTTAGGGAGAAAACCCATCGTGTAGTCAAGTGCCCTTCCCATACGAGACGTGTATTCTTCTTGGCTCTCTTCTCCTTTGCGTTCTTTTTCTACGCGCTTTAGAGAACGCTTTTCAATGTAGGAGTTAAGACCCTTGCCACCTTCTTTACTTTCAGAAAAAAAGTATGGATTTTCTATTCTAGCCGCCGGCGACTCATCATATGGTATGTGCTCATTGTGGTCGGGACGATCCGGATGTTGGGGCATTTGTTCCATACCGCCATTATATATAAATTTGCGCGAAAATCGAACACTAAAGTTGCCTAAATAAAAAACCCCGAGCTGTTAAACTCGGGGCTATCTGATGTCAGAACGTTATGTATACGCTCAGACAGACATCGCGGAAGTGGAGCGACGCGGCTCTGCGGTATCCTCTCTTGGGGTTTCCTCGAAAGCCGTCTCTGTTACGAGACGATCTCTCTGCTTAAGCCCCTGGCGCAGCCTACGAGCGGCATCACGCTTCGCTTGGCCAGAGGGCTTTGGGCGAGCGCAGGTTGGCTTTACAGCGCAATCCGCGTCCCGAGGAACACCTTTGTGCGAGTTATTGCTTCCGCGCATCTTCTTCTCCTCCCGTTTGAAAAGGACGTCGGTCTACTTTATATATCATAAGCATACTTTTGTCAAGTGTGATTAAATAATTATATTCCTATTAACTTTTGGAAAAATCCGGGGTCCTTTTGTACGAGAATATCGCCATTACTTTCAAATCTGATCATACCGTCTTCGTCGGTCCGCAGAATTTCTACTTCTTGTTTCTCTAAAGTATTGAGCACTTCATCGGTTGGGTGGCCATAGGAATTGTCTTCGCCCACTGATATAACAGCGAACTCCGGTGAAACAGCCGAGACGAATTCGCTCGCGGTAGAAGTACTTGAGCCGTGGTGTCCCACCTTTAAAACATCTGCTTCAAGAGCATCGTAAAAACCCAACAACTCTCGCTCCGTCTTCTTGTCCGCGTCACCAGTTAACAAAAAGCTTGTCTCGCCATAGTCAAGACGGACAATGATCGAAGCATCGTTGGGGTCGCTTGTCACACTAGATTCTTTTGACAAAATAGTCAGAACAACATTGTCAAAAAATAACTGCGAGCCTCGCACAGGATCTATCGATCGAGCTTTTTCCTTTTGAACTTCTTGAGAATATGAAATGAAGGCCGGGGTGTCGTTTTCTACTTCTGTATCAAGAATAGCTTTCACTTTATACCTTCTTAGGACGTCAACAATTCCGCCGATATGATCAGCGTCCGGGTGAGTCGCTATGACAAGATCGATCGAGCGATCCCAGAACGGCATAACTTGCGAAAGCCCACGCAACACCGAGTTATCTCTACCGCCATCTATTAGAATTTCTTCGCCCTTGGGTGTTTCTATAAAAATAGCGTCTCCCTGCCCTACATCGAGAAAAACCACCTCCAGCGGTTTCTCTATTGAGTGAATAAATAGGACGAGCCACAACGCCACCGCTACAAAAAAGGAGATGAAAGTAAGGAGTATTAATAAAGACCTGAAGGATCTCATAGGTGGTAAGCGTGTTACAATGTGATTAATTACAAGCTAACAGTAAAACTTATGAATCACTATAGCGAACAACAATTCGAGTTCCACGCGCTCGAAGGGATCTCCGAGAAAACAATGGACACCCACCTGGGTCTCTACTCAGGTTACGTAAAGAATACCAATAAAGTTCTGGATCTTATAGAGTCCCTTCGTGGCGATGAGAATAACAAATACGCTCTTCTAGAGGCGCGCAGGCGTTTCGCCTTTGAATTCGGAGGAATGCGCAACCACGAATATTTCTTTGAGCAGTTCACGGAAGGTATTCAGGAGATAGATCCGGAAAGCCCCCTTGCTCAAAAACTTGAAGAGGACTTTGGTTCTGTCGAGACCTGGAAGGAGGACATCGTTTACTTAACAGGTATGCGCGGCATCGGATTCGCGATCCTTTATTACGATCGTGAAAAAGACAGGTTGCTAAACAGCTGGATAGATGAGCAACACCTTGGACACCTAAACAGCGCGCAATTCATCTTTGGAATTGATATGTGGGAGCACGCCTTTATGCTGGACTACGCTCCGAGCGAAAAGAGCAGTTACGTTGAAGCAGTAATGAAAAACACCAACTGGCGAGTTCCGGAAGAGAGATTCCAAAGCGCGCGATCCTAAACCCCGAGCGATTCAATTTTAAAAGTCCGTAAAAGCGGGCTTTCATTTTTCTCTTTTTCCCAAAAATAAATGAGAAACATCTAGTAGTATATTTTTTCTGACCGCGCCAGGACGAGAAACCACCAAAGTGAAAAAACCGAGTAACGCGTATAAACTCAACACAAACACAAAGGGAAAGTGGGGCAATCTTAGAGAAGCGAAAGGCAGAGCAGCAAAAACTTCAATTACTAACAACTCATAACTCAAGAAGAAAAAGGACAGAGCCCCGAATACGGGTCCGAGAACAAGAGAGATAAACGGAATAGAGCCGAAAATTCCGGTAAGGAATCCGAGTAACATAGCCGGTGGTACACTTGGCAGAACCAGAAGATTGACCGGCAGAGCAACAAGAGAAACTTCTCCGACTAAGTAAATTAGCAAAGGCAAAACCGCCAACTGTGTCGCTACCGTTGCGGTCGTTATGTCGCGAAGCCACTTGTATCGTACCCAATGGAGATATTTCTCAAGGGGTTTTGATAAAAGAATGAGGCCGAGAGTCGCCATAAAAGATAGTTGAAAAGACGGATCATAAAGCAAGAGAGATGGATTAAAAATTAGCATAGCAATGGCGGCAAAAAACAATGTCTGGATCGCAAGAACTTCCCGCCCCAACGCCCTTCCAACTAAAGCGGCTATCGCCATTATAGAAGCGCGCACCACAGTAGCTCCTCCGCCAACAAGAACGGCAAAGAAGCTCACCGCAATGATCCCCAACGACACTCTGACTCTGGTTGAAAAATATCGCAATAAAATAAAAATTGCTTCAGCTATTATCACTACGTTGTATCCGGAAAGAACGACAATATGAATGATGCCGGTTGAGCGAAAGTCTTTTTCTAACTCTTCGCCGAGAGACTGCTTGGCACCTACCGTTAAACCACCGAGGAGAGATGACTCCGGGTCCGGAACATAGCGAGACACCGTATCTAGATATTCATTCTTTAGAGAAAAAAGCATTTGTTTTATAAGATTACCATCGCCAGAAGAAATAACGTCCACGGAAGCAAAAGAAATTACCGCGCCGATATTATCTTTTTCTAAAAACTCATCATAAGCAAATACTCTATCAGTGTCAGTAACGAACGGCTCCGGCCTTTCAATTAACCCCCGAACACGCAAATTGTCACCATAAGATATCGGTTCAAAACGATCCGTCCTGACTAGCACTCGCTCACTAACAGAGGCGCACACTTTATCCGTCCGGATAAAATCAGCTTCCAAGATCACAAATAAATAAGACCCGCGGTCTTCCGGGTCGTTCATAACAGTACCCATTACTTCGATCCTTTCACCCGAATGACGAGACAGAATAAACTCTTTTTCAGATAAATTGGCGCGAATTAAACCAAAAATGACGCTGAGAAAAAACAGTGATGAGAAAACGATCAAAACTTTCAGATTTCTTTCAGCCCTGAACGCAAAAGCTATAAAAACTACGCTAAAAATTATTAAAAGGAGGAAAAGGATAAAATATTCTCCCAATCCCAAAAATTCAAACAAAAACAGACCTGAAGCCACCCCAAAAAGAGAAATTGGAAGAATAAAGAATCTGAATTTCAGCATATATACTTTTAACCGCGAAACTCACTGATGATATTTTTTTCGTCTTCCTTTGACATTGCTTTTTTATAAAGAGCCGGTTTGCCTTTTACTCTTTTTTCGCACTCTTGCCAAGTACTATGCGTCTTTATCTTGCCATCTAAGAGCGATACATAAGAATACGCCTTGCCTTTATTCTTGCCTTTACTCTCCCTCGCTTTTTCTAGATCAGAAATTTGCCCGTCCCTTCCTAGGGGCTTCTCGTTACTGACTAGCCCGATCTGGTAAGACTCTTCCGGACCTCTGAAGAGATCGGGGTCTTTTCCTCTAGCAAACTCTTCGGCGATATCATTCGCTCTTTCGTTTCCGGCAACATCACTGTGTCCGGGAACGTATTTCCAGTTTATATTCCTGTTTTTTTGGACCTCCCAAAGGCGCTCCCAAAGACCGCTGTTTGCGACATCCTTTTTAGTTGTAGTTTTCCAATTCTTTTTCTGCCAGCCATAGATCCATTTCGTGATCCCGTTTATAAGGTAAGAAGAATCAGAAAAGACGTTTATTTCTTTTGAGTTTGTTTCGTTGCTTCTTACCTCTTCCAAAGCTTTTATTGCCGCGATCAATTCCATACGATTATTGGTCGTGTTCTCTTCAAAGCCACCTATTTCTTTAACTTCGTTTCCGGCAACCAAAACCGCTCCCCAGCCACCCGGACCAGGATTCCCCTTTGACGCGCCATCAGTAAAAATATAAATCGTTTTCATTTTTTCAGTATATCATTACAAGCCAGAGAAGCTCATTTTGACAAAAAACCGTGGTATGATAAAAATAACTCTGATTTGTTCCTTTTAATAGGAGAAGGTCTAGTCCTGGGAAAGGAGGTCACGGTGATTGTCGTCGCAGAGGCGCTTAACGAAAAAGAAAAGAGGCGGCAGCACATAAGTAACCTACGGCGCCACAAAGACGAATTGAGAGAGCGCCTCGCCGGCATTCAAAAGAAGATCCATGACTATCGGATCAAGATCAAGGGACTCGGCAAGACCAACAGCAAGCTTCGAAGAGAGCTTGAGGACGTAAAAAAAGAAATAGCAGAAGAGGAAAATAAGTTGGAAGAAGAGGAAAATGACAATTGAGTCACTCTGAGCGCAAGGACAACCTTGCGCTCTTTTTATTCACGTCAAAAAATTGACCATATTTCCAAAAATATGCTATAAAAAGCTCGGAAAGGAGGTTTCAATATATAGGCCCTCGTGTGAATGATATTCGCACAGGAAACGTTTTAGAGAGAACCTCAAGTGCGTGAGACGAGTAGGACAATAGGGGTCTTACTGGTACACGCCTCGCGGTTATTGACCGCGAAGTCCGGGAGGACTCATGTTCAAGTGCGCTAACAAGATGAAGCCTGGCAAAGCTTATCGACTGCCGGAAATTGGGAAGGTGATTGGCCTCGATGAAGAGCACGAAGTCTGTTTTGTTGACTTTTGCTTTAACGCTGGATACTTGAAAATCCTTCGTAGAGTTGAGAACGAGGACCAAATTCCCGAATTCCCACAGATGGATTATGCTGGGCTACTCCCTGAGATGAGCGCATAAGAAACATTCGGGCCCGACCTTATCATAGGTTGGGTCCTTTTATCGCTAGATAATATTTGACATATTCACAAAAAATGTTTTTATAAAGACCGAGAGGAGATCTTTAAATGGATCCAAGACTAGCAAGTCCGATGACTCGAGAAGAGCAAACCCAACATTCGTTTGGAGAAGAGGTACTAATCTGGACATGTGCTAAGTTTCTGGAGCCGGGTGATATCGTACTGCACCCAAGTGGCGGAATCGGAAATGATCCCAAATATATGACCTACGCAGAGGACGGATCATTTATTGAAACCGTCAAAACTGGGAACGGAAGGTTTGTGCGGAGCCACGACGTCCGCATCTTCAAACCGAAATATCACCCCGAAACCAGGCTGTGGAAGGTCGGTGATACCCCAAAAGGGAAACGCCGTAGGGAGGTGAAGCGCCCTACGGCGCCAAGAACCCAAGCTTCAATTGCCCCGGGACTATTTCTCGGGGTAATTCTTTTAAATATGCTCTTCTAGGTGTTCGATCCGGACACGATATTCTGCTCTACCCCTAAAGAAACTCTTTTCTAATGCACCATAAATAGTTATTGTTTTGCCAGGCTCAATATCTAAAGAAAAGCTGTCTTTTGTCATAAAAAATCCTATCGCGTTGAAAACTTTGCCGTTTTTTCCTTTGAAATCGATCCCTAGATGATTCTTATCTTTACCAAACTCTTTGACCGAAACAACTTCTACGTCTTCTATCTTAAATATCGGTTTTTCAAATCCTACTCCAAACGGTGACAAGGAAAGAACTTCCTCAAAAAGACCAGATTCTATTTCTTCCGATTTGACGCTCATATCAAAATATCGTTTGGCGGACGACAGCTCCTCTTCGTCCGTTTCTTTTGTGGTGCGTGCCGCATCATTTAAAAGACCCTCTAGAGAATGTACCTTTTCAAGCTCTATTGAAAATCCTCCGGAAAAAGCGTGTCCGCCATAGTTTATGAAGGTCTCTTCGGGCAAAGACTTCATAATTTCAACCACATTCATAATTCCGTCTGAGCGAACCGAACCCTTTATACTTCCCGATTCTCCTTCTCTGCCCCAAACAAAAGCCGGCCGCTCGAAACTGTCAGAGAGCGAGTTGGCAATAAGTCCGAGTATGCCCGGTTTCCAGCGCGGATTGCCGGTTACCAATACCGGTCCGGGCTTGCGATCAGCAAATTTCTTTTTGACCTCCTTTGCTATACGAGCAACCAAAGTTTTGCGCTCTTTGTTTATCTCTTCGAGCTTTGCCGCTTGTTCCATCGCTTCTTTGCGAGTCTTGGCAAACAGGAGACCGAAGGCAATATCAGGATGCGACATTCGACTGGCGGCGTTTATTCTCGGCGCGATGGTAAACGAAACATCATCCTCTGAGATAGTCCGATAGTCCACCTTGGCTTGTGAAAGCAACTCTCGCAGACCCAGACGACGTCCCTTATTTAGCACCAGAAGGCCATAGCGAGCGAATATTCTGTTCTCGTCCACCAACGGAACCATATCGGCAAGAGTTGCTATACCGACCAGATCAAGCAACCATTTTTCCTGCCCAATCGAAAACGAAACTTCTTCGTGAGCTATCAGAGCTTGAACTAATTTATACACCACACCTGCTCCGCAAAGTTCATCAAACGGATATTTGCAAGACGGTTGCTTGGGGTTAAGTATCGCAATAGCAGGCGGCGGTTCCTCGGGAGAGATGTGGTGATCACTTATAATGACGTCTATTCCTTCGCTTTGAGCGTATGAGACCTCCTCAATATCAGCAATGCCACAATCAACCGTGATCAAAAGTGTCACCCCCTTGTCCTTTAATTCAGCGATAGCCGTATTATTCAGTCCGAAACCTTCAATGCCACGATGCGGAATATAAGACTCTATATTGCTAAAACCGATCTTCTCTAAAAACTCCCGCAGAACTACGGCTCCCGGCACCCCGTCAGCGTCATAGTCAGAAAAGATAGCGATCTTTTCATCGTTCTTTAGGGCTTTCACTATTCTTTCAACCGCAACATCCATTCCCAGCATAAGATAAGGATCGTGCGTTCCTTCTTCGTAGTTTCCTTTTAAAAGATCTTCGACTTCTCTTTCGTCGGTGAAGCCACGATTGTAAAGAAGCGTTCTAGCTACCGCTGAATAGCCTTTCAATACCCCCTTCGGAACTTTTTTAGACTTCTCCTCAAATATAATAGACTTACCCATAGGAGCCATTGTAGCACGACCGAACGCCTTAATGCTTAGCTTGAAAAAGGGCTTAAATAAGCCAAAATAAATGCTTCAATCTATAGATTGAAGCATTTATTTTCGTTTTTTAGTATTAAAATGTTGTATTTGGTATACTTTATGTATGAATGATTGTATTTTTTGCAAAATAGTTAAAAAAGAATTTCCGGCAGATATAGTTTATGAGGATGAACATACGCTCGCTTTTCTTGATATAAAACCCGTGAACAAAGGGCATACACTGGTGGTTCCCAAAGAACACGTAGTAAATATTTTCGATGCCGAGTTTGATACGTATTCGCACGTATACAGAACAGCAAAGAAAATAGCTCTAGCACAGAAAGAAGCCCTGGATTCCGAGGGAACAAATATCTCAAACAACAATGGCCCCGCGGCCGGACAAGAAGTTTTTCACTACCACGTACACGTAATACCGAGATATACAAACGACGGTCTATCGCACTGGCCTAAAAAAGAATATGCGGAAGGAGAGGCAGAGGAATTTAGAGAAAAAATATCTTCCAAATTGTAGAGCTCGCGACAGGATAAGATCCTCGGATATCATTTCAACACCTCGATCCCTGGCAACGTGCCGTTGGCTAGGAAGTCAAGCATAGCACCGCCGCCGGTGGAGATAAATCCGAGCTTATCGCTGATCCCGAGATTGCCGATTATAGCAAGAGTGTCTCCTCCCCCAACAATGGAATGCGCATTGGATTCGGCAATGAGCTTGGCGATCATTTCCGAACCTTCGGAGTAACCCGCTTCATAGTTGCCAAAAGGACCATTCCAGAGAATGGTTTCAGAGTCGGCCATTTTTTCCTCCAGAGTACGAATCCACTCCGCCGACACGTCGGATATGATATCTTCTTCGCGCACGTCTTGAACATTTATCTTGTGAGCTTCTCCGTCACGCTCTACGATCACCTCTTTTGGAGTGAGAACCTTAGGATCAGTGAATACCTTTTCAAGATCAACGGCCTTTGAGGTAAGAGACTGGCCAATACCGAGGCCTTCGGCTTTATATAGATCATTTGCTAGAGCTCCTCCGACTAAAAGAGTGTCCGCTATATCAAGAAAGCGCTCTATAAGAGGCATTTTTGTTTCGAACTTAGCTCCTCCCAAAATGAACAAAAAAGGGTGCTTTGGGTCAATCGCTCGCGAAAGCTCCTTTACTTCTTCTTCAATGAGGAACCCCGCGCAACCTTTCATAAGCTTGGGTACTCCTACAACCGAGGCATGCTCTCGGTGCGACACCGCGAAAGCGTCGTTTACATATACATCTGCTAGATCTGCAAGATCGCGAGAAAAATCTTCATTGTTTTCTTTTTCGCCGGAGTTTCTGCGCAGATTTTCCAGTAGAGCTACTTCTCCGTTCTCAAGCCCGTCTAAGGCCGACCTGTCTTTTTCGTCATAAAGATCCTCTATAAATATATGGGGAATAAAGTCCTTTAAATAGTGCGATACCGGCTCTAAAGTATCAACGTCAGTGATATGGCTCATTAAAATTACCTTGGCACCTTTCTCACGCAAAAAATCAATGGTCTCTAGAGAACGTTTGATCCTAAAGTCGCTTCTAACTTCGTCCTTATCAACCGGAACATTAAAATCAACCCTGACTAGAACTTTTTGTCCACTAGATATATCCGCATTTCTGAGTAATGGCAAATCGTTATCGTTGTGCATATTTTTCAACTTCCTCCACAATTTGTAAAAAGTCTTGAGATTCAAGCGAAGCGTGGCCGACGAGAAATCCGTTCACCTGCGTTCCGTCTATTAACTCTGAGGCGTTGTTAGGTTCTACCGATCCACCATAAAGAATTGTCTGGCTTATTGCTGATTTTTTATCAAACAGACCTGCTAGTACCTTGCGAATATATATAGCTGTTTCGTGTAGGGCGTGCGGAGTTACCGACTCGTTACTACTTTTGCCAATAGCCCAAATAGGCTCATAGGCGATGATGACATTTTTCATCCAATCACGAGACATTCCATAAAAAAGCTCTTGTAGTTGATCCTTTATAACCTCAAGATACTTTCCGTCATTGTCGCGTTCATGCTCACCTATGCAAACTATCGGAGTAAGACCAACTTCGAGCACCCGCTGAACTCTCTCTCGCACATCCTTATCCGTTTCCCCCATAGCCCGACGTTCCGAGTGTCCTAATATGACATATCTTGCTCCCAAGCTTTGTATCATTCCGGCGCTGACTTCTCCGGTGTAAGATCCTTCTTTCTCCGAAAAGCAAGTTTGCGCTCCAAATCCTATCTTTTTCCCCGTATAGAGATCTAGCAAAGTATCCAAATAGACAAAAGGCGGACATACCACCACCTCGGTCTTTTTGATCTTGCGCATTCCCTCCTTTACTCCGAGGAAAAGCTTCTTGGCTAGAGCGATTTCGCCCGGATTCATCTTCCAGTTTGCCGCTACTAGCATATCTTTTTTCTTTGTCTCCACCCCGGAGACGCTTGGTTTAGTTTGTTTTTTCTTAACTTCTACTGATTTCGTTTTCTTTTTCTTTTGAGAGGAATAGACGTTGTTTTTGGGCATATGCAATTAGTTTACCACGAGAAATGTGTTTTTTGGGAGCTGTCTTTACTGTATTTCCTCGAGTGACTTTAAAGAATAACCACCGGAAGGACCCGTAGAAAAAACCAAGTCTGCCAATCCAGATTCGTATCTGACCGTAGCATTGTTTTGGATGTGTATACGATAAGCAGTGACTTCGGTGAGATCGGTGTTGTTATCAATTGTAATTGAACCATGCCCCGCGTACAAAAGAAGATCACCTTCGGCGTTGTTTTGAAGTTTTATAGCGTCAGTGCCGCCTCCGTTTTCGGCACTATTGTTTTGCGAGATCAAAAGGATATAAGAACTATCTTCACCAGATCCATTGAACTCTAGGTTGTTGCTAATTTGGATCCTGCTCGAAGATTCTCTGTCGCTCTGTTTGTCGGCTATGATAGCTACGCTCTTCTCTCCGAGCGACGGATCGATATTGATAGCAGAATTACCGGTAAATTCGATGTTTCCTTCTACCCATACCGGACCTTCTAACCACACATCATTTCCGCTTACCTCGACATCGCAAGTTATCTTCACGGGACCTAAAACCTCTGAATCACCTACTTGATAAGGGACATGGCGAGGAAATAACCCCGCCGCTTTCGGCTCCTTCCTCCCAATCCTCAATTTGCTCATCAGAAATCGGCAAGTCAATTTCCGGAAGATCATCACTGCCCGGATATTCATTGCCTCCCACGCTGGTATTGAAGATACTTTGGTAATATGCGTCTTGTCCTATATCAGAATCCTCTATCCTATGCGCATAGGCAGAATAGTTAGTGGTTATACCACTTATAAGCCCTGAATCTGTCGCGGAGACAACGTCTCCCTCTACATTATTCCCCGCGCCTTCAACTGTACCGTTAGAGTATATATTGCCGATAACTTCGGCGTTGTTTTGCAAAGTAAAACCGCCCCTTCCCGATTGAACTCCATAAAAAAACGAGGCGCCACTACCTTCATTTACAACCATTTCCGTCTTTCTTATTCGGTTCTCCGCGTCGCCAATGCTAGTAGAGCGTTTTCCGTCAGAAATATCTTCAATTGTAGCGTTAGCTACCGCGCCGTTTAATTCTAGCGTCTCGTTTGGAGAAACATCTTTTCCGGTTGTAAAACGATAAAATATATCATCTTGAAGTGACTCCGAGGCATACAAACTCTGGGCTGAACGTACCCCGTTATTGACAATTTGATGTTGCCGATAAACCACAGCCGCTATAGACAAAGCCGCTCCCAGAGAAATAAAGAGGAATATTACAACAACCGTTAACATCACAAAACCGCTTTCCTGTGGCTTTCTTTTATTCAAAATAGACTTGTCTTGAATTTTTTTCTCAAAAATTTTCATAGGTCAAAATTAATACATTCCACGAGGGACAGTCGTTAAATAAAACGTTTTTTGTTTTGAAGGGTCGTCTAAGTGCGAAAGAGTTAACTCTGTACGAACAGAACGTGAAGTCGCGGTTTCTGAAAGATAGAAAGTTAGACTTTCAACGGTTACGTCCTCTGATATCAGACTTCCCAACACAGTATCGTCGTAAGATATATTAAGATCATCACCACTAACCTCAAAAGTTGCTTCATATTGATCGCCATTTTCGTCCACTGCATTTATTGTCAGCACCCCGGGGTCTGAGTCAAAGCTGCTCTCGGCTTTCACTATCTCTGTCGCGCCTTTTACTTCCCTGCCAATTCTGTCCAAAGCGGTAAAAGCCGAAGAGCGTATCTCTTTGTCTTGTTTAACAGCGGTAATAATGTCCGTAGCGTTAATGAGAAGAGAGACTATCGAAACAAGCGCAAGGGTCATTATCCCTATATAAATCAAAAGTTCCATTATTGTTATTCCCGCGTTCAGTCGTTTTTTCATTAATTATCAAAGGTATTATTGACTAAAGACTCAAGGACCACCCGCTGCTCTCCGCGCCTGCTATCCCAGGTAACTTCAACCGTTACAAAACGAGAATCCGGATCAAACGTTCCCGAACCGTCAGTTACTATATCGTCATTACTGTCCCTGTAGACATCTCCAAACACCAGGGTACGCGTAAATTCTCCGAAAGTTTCAGGACCGCTCGTGATCGACCAATCAGACGTAGACGTATCAAAGGAGAACCCGTAATCGGTATCAGAACTTTGGGGTTCTATATTATTACTCCAACTTTCGTCTCGTAGCATTCTGACTACTTCTAAACCCTCTTCCGCTAAAAAAGTAGCCTGAGTACGCTTAGTAGCATCAACGCTAGCGGAGGAATACAAAGACAAAGAAGAGGTAAAAGCAAAAACTATTAAAGTTAATATGGTCGTAGCAATTAATACTTCAATCAGTCCTATTCCTTTTTGCAAAGAATGCTTACTCATTTGAATTAATTATACCAGTTGGTGAAATAGTAATCGATCGGCTAGCACTTGACGCGCCGGTGAGAGAAAGCTCAATTACCCCCGAGGCACTCGGCTCACCCGTTCCCCTCTCAAAAGTTACCGTATCAGTATCAGGACTCAGTGAAACATCTGAAATTTCTACAGTGCTATCCAGATCAAAAGAAGTGTTATCTGGATCAGTAGGGTCATAAGTACCGCCTTCAAATAACACAAAGCTATCTGAATCTATAAAAACTCCGTAGGAGCTATCTCCGGTAGAGGCAAGAGTCTGAGAACGAGCAGTTTCAAATATCTGCCTGGCTTCTTTGGTTGCCAGCTCCAAAGCTTGCCTAGATCTATAGTTAACAAAACTTGAAAGTAAAATAGTTGATAGTATGGCTATTATGGCCACTACAACCAGCAATTCTATTAAAGTAAAACCTTTGGATGTATATTTCATACCCTAAATACTGTTAGCTATAGAATACATAGGAGTGATCATTGAAAGCGCGAAAAAGCCAACTGCCGCACCAACCACTATCATCAAAACCGGCTCAACTATGGTAGATAGGTCTTTGGTCTTTTGCTGTACGTCCTCTTCATAAAAGTCAGCGACGTTTGAAAGCATTTCCGAAAGCTTTCCCGTTTCTTCTCCGACAGCGATCATTTCGCCTACATATATCGGATATATTTTTTCATTATCTGTAAACACATCAGACAGTGGTTTTCCTTTTTGAATGGCTTTTTTGGCTTCTGCTAAGACACTGCGGTAATGATGATTCTGGATAACTTCCTCCGTGATATCTAACGCCTCAACTACCTCCACCCCCGAAGAAAGCAGAGATGACAAAGTACGAGCTGTAGCGGCTGAATTAGACTCCTTGACCAAGCCCGAAACGACAGGAAGGTGTAATGTAACTGTATCGAATACCTTTTTCCCACGCTCCGTACGCAAGCTGAATATAAACCCACCAATTAACGCGACAGTACCGAGAAAGACCTCTAGGGTGTGGTTTTTAAACATATCACTTACGAAAATAATAAATTTGGTGGAAGCGGGCAGTTCCGTGTCCAGGTCTTCAAAGGTCGCCGTTAGGGAAGGTACGACATAGATCAGCATCAAGATCGCGATTATTATCATGGCGGCAATAATAACCGATGGATACATCATTGCTCCTTTTACCTTCTTTTTGAGCGTATGAGTTCGCTCCATCTGCTCACCAACTACCGAAAGCGCTTGTGCTAACTGCCCCGACTCTTCCCCGGCGCGAACCATAGCTATAAACAGATCAGAGAATACGCCCTGGTGTTCTTGGAGAGCATCATAAAAAGTTTTGCCTTTGGAAATACTATTTTCTAGATCTTCAACCACTTCTTTGAACTTTGGGTTGCGCGCTTGTCGCCTGACCACAGAAAGGGCTCGCGATATAGGTAGCCCCGAGTCGATCATAGCGCTAATGTTTTTAGCAAAAAGGATCTTTTCTTGCGTTTTAACTCGATTCAGTTTTCGAAGAATAGGATCTAAAGAAATATTGAACTTTGACAGCCCACTTCTTTCCGTTTCCTCTATGGAAATAAGGGTGTCACCGGGCTGTTTCACCTTGTCAAAAAGATCCGCTTTATCTTCAGCGTTTTCTACACCTTCGATTCTCTCACCATGACGCTCTATTACATATTTATATTTCATAATATTTACTCAGAAATAACACGCAGAACTTCTTCAATAGAGGTTTCGCCTTGCGCTGCCTTAAAAATGCCATCTTCTATCATTGTCATCATTCCCTCTTTTCTGGCTTGCTCTTCGAGCTCTTCGGTACTGGATCCACTCATCACCATATTGCGAATAGTTTCTGTGACCTTGAGGACCTCGTGAATGCCCACTCGACCACTGAAACCATCTTCACATTCATCGGTTTCTTTGGGTCTATAGAAAGGAATATCTTCCCAAGTAGAGCTTTCGGATACAATGCGCTCTTCTTTTAGGAAGCTCAAAACCTTATCTAGATCCACCGACTCTCTAAGCGTTTCAATTTCTTCGGGAGTTAGGTTGTACTCCTCTTTATCTTTGCATAATTTACGTACAAGACGCTGACCAATGATTACTTTGACGGTTGAAACGATCAGAAACGGTTCTACTTTCATATCGATCAGACGAGGTATGGCTCCAGCCGCCGAGTTGGTGTGCAAAGTAGACAAAACCAAGTGTCCCGTTAAAGCGGCGTTTACTGCTAGGCTGGCTGTCTCTTGGTCGCGAACCTCACCCACCATAATTATATCCGGATCTTGGCGCACAAGCGTTCGAAGTCCTACGCTAAAATCAAATCCAATGTCGGGCTTTACTTGTGTTTGGTTGATGCGATCCATTTGGTATTCAATAGGATCTTCTACTGTGGAAATGTTGACCTCGGGCGTATTTAAAATATCCAAAACTGTATATAGAGTTGTTGTCTTTCCTGACCCGGTCGGACCGGTGGTAAGGATCATTCCGGTTCTCTGATTGGTGGCATGATGAATGCGCTCCAGCGATTCTCCGTGAAATCCCAATCCCTCCAAAGTAAAGCCGGCTGCGGATTCTCGGAGCAACCTCATAACCGTCTTTTCTCCGTAATTAGTAGGCAATATAGAAACACGAAAGCTTACCTTCTCGTTATCCGCCTCGACCTTAAAACGCCCGTCTTGAGGAAGTCGTTTCTCGTCCAGCTTTAGGTTAGCTAGAACCTTAATGCGCGCGGAGATATTAGGAGAAACAGACTTTGGCAATACCATAGCGTCGTGAAGGATGCCGTCTATGCGATACCGAACCAAAAGTTGTTCCTCCATCGGTTCAATATGAATATCGGAAGCATTTTGTATGATCGCGTGCTTTATAAGAGCTTCCACGATTCGCACAACTGGCAGCTCTTCGGCGATCTCCTTGAGGTCCTCTTCGCTCATATCACTTTCACTTTCTTCTTGTGAAATAGTTTTGAGCGCCAAGGATTCTTTCTCTAAAATATCGCCAAACTCACTCTTGAGGTCTTTTTGATATTGCTGTAGGGCGTGTTTGATAGATTCTGGAGTCGTCACTCTGGCATCTATCTTTAGACCCGTTTTCTTTTTTATAAAATCGATCGCGGCAAGGTCGTCCGCGTCTAGCATAGCCACCTGAAGCGTGTCGTCTTTTTTTCTGTACGCGACAATATTGTGATTGCGCGCGATCGGCTCCGGAATGAGGCGCAGGGTTTCTTTGTCAATTATGTGATTACGCAAATCGACAAAAGGAATACCGAGTATATTGGCTTTTACTCGACGCAAATTTTCCTCGGTGATAAGACCAAGCTCCAACATAGAATCCGCAAGCGGAATTGATTTTTCTTCCGCATTACTTTTTGCTTCTTCAAGATCACTATCGGAAACTATTTGCGAGTCGCGAAAAAACTTCTCAAGTTGTTCATCAGTAAGGTGCATAAGCTAACGTGTAACTTTAGTATATCAGATTGCGCACTAAACAATTCCACACTTAGGAAAACACACGCAAGTGCCCTCCGAACTTACGTGTAGTGAAAACTACTCCATTAGATCCGCTGATCCCTTAAAGCATAATCGACCATGCAGCGAAGCACGGCTATTATTGTTTTGTGATCTGAATTGCGCTTCTGTTACTACCCTGGTCCGATGCGGCGAAAGTTATTTCTACTGAGTCTCCTACCCCAAGCGGAAATTCTTCCATTGTGTTATAGAAAAACATCTCTGCTTCTTCTGGCCCCTCATCTGCAGCGCCTGAGATAGACTGTGATTCAGCAAAAAACAAAGTATCTGAATTATAAGAAAACGTTGTCTCTCCAAAATCACCTCCCTGAATTACAACCGCCTGTGATGCCTCGTTGATAGTTTGCACGTTCCCATTAAGTATCAGAGTTTCCCCCTCATTATTTTGTCGTGACTCTTCTTTTGCCTGAGTTTGTTCACGAGCAGTTTCTAAAACCGCTTGCTCAGAGCGAACTTCTTGGTATAGAGAATATGTAAGAGCGAGCGAAGCCAAAACCGCTATCACACAAACTCCTAATACAATTACTAATATATTTTTATTCATTTTCCTTACAAATTACTAACTATAATCTTGTACAATAAGCGAAAGCATATATTCTATACCACTGATCACTAAAACGTCTCATGGTCCTGGTCTCGCAACCATTACTACTGTAAGGACGAAACTCTAACTCCGCTACTGAGTAGTTCTCATTCCAGTCCTGATTACTGTCTCGATACCTATGCATACCGCCTGAACATCCTGTTCTGACATAACCGGAAGGACAGTAGGTAACAGTTCTTCTTCTTGAGCCATTATAGATCCAGCCGGCCCAAGTGCTCGAAGTGGTAGTGGTTGACAGAGACCCAGTCTGACTGTCTACGTATCCCTTAGTCGCGGCGTCGCTGTTATAAACAGGACTCGCCACAGCACGCACCCTTTCGTTCCCCATGTACGCGCCTTCGTACATATACGCCTCATAGTTGTAGAAACGCGCCGGGTTGTAAAAATAGGAAGTCCCGCGGTGATATATCGTACTCCCAAGGTTTGTTGTGCCGTTTACGTCCAAGTCATAGTTAGGAGTCGTGTCGTTAATACCTACCCTACCGCCAAAGTAGTTTCTGGAACCAAGATTTTGGTAGATCCCGTAGCTTCCATAGGCAAGATATGTTCGCGACGTACCGCCGGTGTCCTCAAATCGGCCTCCCATGGTGGAACCGTTAGCCCAAATACCATAGTTTGCACCTGTTGCGTATACCCTGGAGTCACCCCTGATTCCACCAGCACCTATATATTCAGAGTGAATTCTATTTATCCTTGAAGTACTGGCAGGGTCTGTATAGTAAAAGTCGTTGTTCCTGTCGTAATACCTTGGTGAATGAACTTCATTAAAGGTCGCGTTGAGGTTCTTCATATTACCCGTATCAATAAGATAACGCAGGGTATTATCATTATCATCCCAGTAGTAAAAGGTCGGCCGACCATCAATGACGATCGGTCCGCCCGAATTTCTACTATCCCATCTCAGATACGTGTAACCATCGCCTCGAGGAGAAAGATTATTGTCGGGTTCATTATCGTCAAAACCTATAGAGTTACTCCTAAAGTCTCCTGATTTGACTTGAGATCCACTGCCGACATTAACCGGCGGGTTACATCCATCTGTTCCAGAATCACAATCAGTAGGAGAAAACGACGGTTCTGTCCAAGCGGCAACTACCGCCACGCTCGCGAAAAATACCATCACCGTAAAACCAATTTTAGCGATAGGGTGGCTTGTCAAATTCGATAGGAATATTTTTTTAATACGCATAATAAGAACTAATGAATATATGAATAAATTCTAACACAGCTTAAAAGTTTTCGAAGCCAGGTTTAACTCTAGTTTTGTAGCCCTGTCCTGAAATAACATTTCCATACTTAGTTTCTGTATTTGTCCCCTGCTTCTGTCTCGCGACCGCGCAGTACCAAAAATCTCGATTTTGATCTAACTCCTCTACTTGTATCTCAAAATCTTCCGTAACTGTCCCCTCCCCCGGCGTAACCGTAAACTTCTCAGTATCACTCATGCTTCCGGTACTGCTCGAACAAGTAGACGGAGGAGCGCTTCCGCCGGTCTCACTATCATAGCTTCCGTATCGGAAAAATACCTCAGTATCAAGCTCGTTATATATTGTCACCTCTCCATGAAGGTCAGCTTGAGTTCCCTGTATTTCGGTATCTTTTGATATTATATCCAGGGTCACAATTTCAACGTCTTTAAATATCGCATATAGCACGTAATTTTCATCTACATCAAACGTACAAGGGTTTGTAGTATTAGTATTAGTAGCCCCAGGGCAGGTATTCTGCCATTTAACAAATCCATAAAATTGATCGGGATTTGCTTTTAGGGTTGTTTCAATCAAGCTTGATTTTGGAAAATGATACAGGCAAGAGCCGTCTCCATCATCGCAAGTTTCTCCTGGGGGATCTATATCTACGGAACCATCGCCATCACCTACTCCGGTTGTCACTGTATAAGCATTAAAGTCGACCGTATAATTAGAGCCATTCATACTTACCCAACCCAAGTTCAAATCTCCCCAGGCGTATCCGTTAAATTCTTTTGTGGTACTATCCAAGGTCACGTCAAATTTATCTCCGCTGAATTTTAACCAGCCGTCCCAGTCGCCTCGCTCAGAGTTCGGTCTTAGGCTTCCTGAACAACCGCTCGCAAAAACGGAACAAGCACGCGCCCAACCCACCAGAGAGTCGCCAGTGTTATTAAAAGTTACGCTGGTACTTGGGGTCGAGCCAGGATTCATGCTGATCCAACCCACAGATGAACTCCACGCGTATCCGGTCAGATTCCCACTACTAAAATCCCAGTCCACGCCATAGTCTATGCTCGCGCCTGACTCGCAACCGAATGAGATCCAGCCAATGTTCGAACTCCACGCGTATCCGGTCAGGTCGTGCTCGCTACACGGCCCAACAGCCCCAAGGGACACCGAAGGCAACACCAGCAAAAGCGCGATAGGAAAAACTAAATATAGAATTTTAGGTATAAAATTCTTCAAGTCAATTTGTATATACTTGTACTCTTTAGAGTATAGCGCACAAACACCCTCTACACTCGGCTATTTATCCACAAACTTGAACCCGGCCCCTCCTCCTAACTAAAACTCCTGATATACCGGCAGTACGTAGACCTTGGTTGAACTGCTAGCGGAATTATCTTGGTTCTCACAGGTTAAAGTATATTCAGTAACTTGCTCAATGTTTTGTACGATATCGCCGTTATACGGACTTGAGACGTTGCTTCGAGTACCCCTCGGAGAACTCAGAGAGCATGAATCAACCGTTCCTGAGGTTGTCCAATAAAGTACGGTATCACCTCCCCTACTTATCCACAGTGGATCAGCATAAAACTCGTCTATTTTTGGCGGCGGCAGCTCTTCGCGCGTAAATCTTGCGGTAAAGTCGGCGTCTCTATTCGCGGTGAAGTTACAGTACCGTGTTCTCTTTCCATTACAGCCTCCGTATCCCGACCACTTTACGAACTCATAGCCGTCTGCCGCGCGCGCTCGGAGATATACCCGACTATCTTCTTTCCATGCGCCCGCGCAGTCCGTACCACAGCCAATCTGACCGTCTTTGCTGTAAACACGACTCTGGCTCGCTCCGGGACCCACTTTCGTGACAGTAATATCGTAGTATTCAGGATCTGGTTCGGATTCTGTAGGAGAGTCTTCGTCCTCGGGAGGGTCTTTGGAAGTGAATTCTGCATCTATGAGAATCCTATCCGAAGTCCATACTCGACAGGTGTTAGTAGCACCACAGTCACTTCGATTGTCGAGTGTCTCCCTCGACCACTTCACAAACTCTGATCCTTCATCGGGAGTGGCGGTGAGATTCCAATCTGCATATATGGATGTCGATCTATCGACATCTCTGCACCCCGGGCTCGTGGTTGAAATGCCTGAGCAATTTATATCGTCATTATAACCATCTCCCGTAACCGTTCCAGATCCATCTCCTGTTGTGCGGACACCGAGGGCTTTATATGTAGGATTAAATTGAGCAACGACGGTTCTTGTATTACCGCTATCCACAGATGTTACACAAAATTCGTTAGTACCACAAACTTCCATATCTCGGTATCCCTTTTCGGGTTCAGACCATTTTACGAACTGCGCCCCTGAGGAAGTTGGTTCGGCTTTGAGCCAAATTGTCATTTGATCACTCTCGCGTATTTGCTGAGTTTCTCGACAATCACCTCCGCAGTCAATTGTTTGATAATTTTCGTACTCGCCCGAACGAGTAAAACTCGAAGTAAACGGCCAAACAGATCCAACATATCCAGCTTCCGCTCCCCCGCCTGTCTTTTCCACGACTAGAGTCGTAGGTCGTCTGGATTCACGGGACCCCGACTTGGGAGTATATTTACATGACACTGTAGTACCCCGCGGTTTACAGACAGGTACGCCTTCAACTTCATCCTCATCTGGCGGACAGTCTGGATCGTCCCCGTAGGCCCCTCCGGTCTGACACCATTCTGCATAGACATTGGTAGGTGAAACTATAAAGGTAACACCTCCAACCACAAGAGCGGCAAATAGATATATAAAAAGAAAAGAAATTGACGGAGTTGTTTTTGTCATATCCATATATTATTGCAGATCTATTTCATGCGGATCGGGAACCTCGCAGTTCTCAATGCCGTCATTCGCGCCCGGCCAACCGAGAGGCTCAAGGCGATCGTCGCACTGTATTGAGTATGTATTCGCGTAAGCATAAGAAAATTCTTCTTGTTCCTCCGGAGTAACATATTTCCACTCCAATATAGAGCTGTTAAAACAATCGGCGACCATTCTCGCCACTTTGTGTGCGTCTATGGTACGAGAATATTCTTCTTGTATCTCAATGCGGCACTCCTCACCGTCCACTCATTCCATCACATCGAATTTCAGAATCCCTGAACGTCACACTGTCCTGTATTACATACCTGATAGGAACACCATGCAATGTTGTAGTCGCTTCTTTGTATAAATGAGAATCGTTACGAAGAAAGGACAAGCTCATGACGCCAGCTAAGACAACAAAACCTACTACAAAAATTAATACTGTATTTCGCTTTGTCAAAGTGTACTCACTGTACTCCAACTTTTCGTAAGGCACGTCTAATTATCCACAACACGTAGATCAATGTCATATGAACGCTTGCTTTTAACATACAAACCCCCTTCCGTGTATTACAGAAGGGGGTTACCTATTAGAGTGCTTCTTCGAATGCGGGGATGCTGGCGCACACTCCGTCCGACGCGCGCACCCAGCCAAGGGCTTCAAGGGTGCCACACTCTCCCTCGTCGAGGCGGCATAGCGACGTTGGTACGCATAGGCCTCTTCGGGAGTATCAAACGGACTCTCGCCACTGCCGTCCGCGCTGAATTGTTCGCGCAGGTCGTAACAGCCTGCTACGAGCTGGGCAAGTCCCTCTGAATCCATATCACGAGCGTATGCAGTACGGATTTCCATGCGACACTCGCCATTAGTCCACTCACTCCACACGTCAATTTCGACGTCCCTGAACGTAACACTGCGCTGTATTACGTACCTGATCGGAATGTCGTTGACTTCCGCTGTCCATTCGGTGGGCACCGAGGAATCGGGAGTGGTAGTTGACGGAGAGCACGCCACAAGGGCGACCATCGCTAAAGCGAACATTGAGATCCCAAGGATTTTGTACATTTTGTCCCCTTTCGAGACGGCAAGAGACGTAGTTTATGTAAGAGCTATTGCATGTTTTGTCGAACCTCCTTTCAAAAACGTCGTTCTATTTAAAGCTTTAGCATTAAAAATGGATGATGTAAAGGTCTCTAGTGGTTATGTCAAATATACATTGGCATTGCCACTATTTACTGATCGAAGAATTGAACATCTGTGTAACAATCTAAAACTCTTGAAAGTTTGGTCTTATCAAAGTCTGAAGTCCACTTAAGTCACTGTATTTCGTAACCTGTGTTCCGTTATCCTGTTCGCCGATCGCACAATAAACATATTCGGTATTTTGCTCCAAATCAACATCGTGCTCTCCCTCGGCTCCTATGATAGTAGAAAACTCATAAGTTCCATTATTGGAAAATGTCCTTTCTTCCACAGAGATATCTATTCCTCCCGGCGCATCACATTCAGCCGGGACATTTTCAGAATCCCAAAGTCTAAATGATAGCTCTATAGGAGAATCATAGGTGGAGTTATATACCTGCACTTCCCCGTGTAATCTAGCACTAGAGCCCAGCACTTGCTCCGCCTCGCCGGCCAAAGTTCTAAAGTTCCTAAACCGAGCACCCAGGCTCTCGGAAGATTGACTCATTGGCACATTGCAGGTTTGGGACAACGCTGTATTCCTTCTGTCCATAGCAGCTATAATCCGGAATCAGGGTACCAGCCACCTATGAAAGACGGAGGATGTGTTCGAGTCAGGGGGTAGCCACTACTCCGACTTCAGACTGTGTGAAACTATCAGTAGCGGTTCTACAACTACTACTATCATTGTCGCAAGTAAGTTGTATACCACCGTTTTGGCCGGTCTCATTTGTTACCACGCCCCCCTTGCCGAAGAAGGTTGTTTTTGAGGAAATATTTTTTTCCAGAGTTAAATCTGAGGCATTATCCTCATACCTAGCAGTAACAGTTTGTGTTCCATCGGCGGAGACATACGTATAGCAAACGTCATTGGAAGCGCCGTTTATTGGATATGAATTATTGTCGCAGTCATTCCAGCGGGAAAAGTTAGCTCCGCTGTGCTCTCCTTCGGCTTCTATATATCGCTCAATGTTACTGCTAGTTTTAATTTGATGGGGTGTTTGGGCTGTAGAGTACTCGGTCCAGGTGTACTCCGGCTCACAATAGGGAAACACATAACCAGATATGGTGCAGGAGTTCCATCCGGAAAACTCTTCTCGCCAAAATGTAACGTCCGCGTTTGCCGAGATATTGTTGATCCTGCTACGTACATTAAGAATTGTTTCAACCGGCTCTGGCTCAGGTTCGGGGTCAGGCTCTGGTTCAGGCTCGGGATCGGGTTCAGGATCCGGATCCGGCTCCGGCTCTGGTTCAGGATCGGGCTCCGGCACAAGGTCAAACTCTGCTTCTAAAGTAACAGTAGAGGTTCTCCCTTCGACCTCGCACTCTATATTCGTTCCGCAAACATATCTTCCATCTCTATCAAACGGGGCCGCTTTTCCATTCCACGAATTCCGAGGTCAGAAATCAGCAGTTGCTCTCGGAGACCAGGTAGTGGAACTAGATGAAGTTCTATTACTATAGCGACAGTCGGAGCTACAGTTGATCCCATAATTACCCCTAACCGTTCCTGACCCCTCTCCGCTTACTATTATCCTGATTCTATGTGTTTCCTCATCGTCATCAGGCTCGGGCTCGGGCTCTTGACAGTCTTTATAAGAACTACACTGGTCTACGCAACTACCTGTAGCACAAGAAACCATTTGACACGCCCCTCCAAAACATTTGTACACGCCAACACTTCCTCCTTGGGCGTATACCTGTGTCGGTATAAACAAAGAAACAAGCACCGCTGCTGATAAAACCAAGAGAGATTGAAAGAGATATCGAGATGTCATAACAAAACTGAACTTAATATATCCGTATTATACAGACGTAAGAACATCTTGCATTTTGTATTGGGGATAACCACAAATATAAAGAAGCCCCATAAAAACGGGGCTTCGGCAGTACTCCAACCTACAACTCCTCTTCAAATCGAGGCATATCCTCGCATTGTCCGTCATTCACCGGAAAACCAAGAGGTTCGAGTTGTCTGTCGCACCGATCGATGTATTCACGGATGAAGCGGTTGATGTAATTCGTATCCGCGACAAAGTCACCCGTTGGAAATCCGAGCTCTGCCTGACCGTAACAACGTGCGAGAGAGCCTAGGATACCAAAAACTGCAGGTGGTGTCCCTTCCAAGTAGTCCTCCGAAAGACGAATGAGGCACATCTCTGCCTCATGATCGTATTCGTTCGTATATCCCTCCTCGCTGTCTACTTCATCGACGACGTAGTAGGTGATATTCATGTTGTTGACGGTGGCGGTGTGAGTCCAACCATCTTGTGTTGAGGTTTGCTCCGCCGGAGCTTCTGATTCTTCTTCGCTTCCTTTGTCATCAACCGTAGAACTTTCTTCCCCGTCAAAAATCGACACTACAAATATCAGAGCTAATCCGACAAGCACGACCAATAGTATATAGAGAACGCTTTTAGTGTCCATTGGTATTAATTATATGGCATATATACAAATACCAGACGAAAAGTTTTCCACAGCTCAACATTTTATCAAAAATCAATGTTATATAAATTTATGAAAATAAGTTAAGGCGGACATCGAGTGTCCGCCTTATGTTTACTGTCAGTTGAACCTTACGGGTACGCGTGAGAGCGAATGTCGCTACTCACTTCCACCTCTCTTGGGGTAGAAAAATCGTTCGGAGGGCCGAAATTACCGACGTACACTTGGTAGTAAGTCGTGCCGGATTCCTCCTCACCCGTAGTGACATCGAGAATAAATGCAAAAGTCACCCGCGAGTCGCTGTGACAAGTTACACTATCTTCATTGTCACATTCATCAAGAGAAAACGGCCACGTTTCCCCTTGCGGGATTTCCGGGCGCTGTGGGTCGCCCGTCCAAACCCCAAGCCACGTATCCGCGGTAGAGCCATTCGGATCGACTTCCCATTCGTAGCGCATTCTCTCTCCGCCGTCTATCCTCTTGGCATCAAGAGAGAGAATCTCCGGGCTACTCTCGGGCAACGCATCCGTCGCGGGAGCGCAAGCTGCCAGAGTAACCAGAGTAAAAAGGACGATGAGAAAAAGCGGAACGATCTTTAAACGTACGCCAAACATTTGATCCTTCTTGGATCCGAGGTCACATTTGACCTCTAGGTGTAAATGATCTCCCTTTGAGACCACTCTATCTTGCTTTTACATTGGGAAGCTTTTTCTGTCAATGATAGGCATGGTGTTTGACGCTGGAATTTTCATAAAAAAGAACGGGCCCGTAGACCCGTTCATTGTACTGCCACTTTTGGTTTTTTGTACTTTTTCTCTATTCACTCGACTCAGGCGGAGGTGCGGCAATGAACACCCAGAAACTGGCTGATCTGCCAGGACGGTCGGGGCTATCACCGGTCGCGGCGTGGCCTATGCCGTAGTTGGTGGACGCAACTTCGTGGGGGCCTGAAGTAGCCAATACGTGCCGGCGATGACCCGGTGAATTTAACCAACCGTTCAGTTGATCTTGAGGGGAACTCCTTGAACTACCCGAACCCCAACCAATCGACTCAACCGTATTGATGAACGGGTCTTCTTCAGCCTCCTCACAGATCCAAGGATCTATGATGTAGCCCGCTTTGCAAATGTAGTAATTGGGGCCAAAGCCGTCGTGGTCAACGTGAGGAGGGTATGGAAGACCATAGTCCTCTCCTCCGTAGTAGCCATTTTCAGCCATGTCCTCAGCTCGTTCTCGCGCTACCTTACCCAGGATGGGATGATAATTCATCTCCTCACGCTGTTGCTCGGGGTGTGTCTTGATCAGGCAGGCAAGTCGGATCTCTGAGTTCGAAGCTTCCTGGGCTTCCGGTGGTTCAACTGAGCGCAGGCACTTAGTGAAAGGGGTAGGCTCAAGGTCGTCGGGGGAGGAGCGTTTCCAATTTGGCCACTCCTATGAAAGTACGGTGAGACCACGAGAAATCGCGGCAGGGCGGATGAAGTTGTTGCATTCAACAACTCCTCTTCTGGTGGCAGTTTCTGCTTGGAGCTAAAACAAATCGTATCGTTTTAAATGGTTTCTGAGTTGGCGAAAACGCCGAGTGAGGTCGGGGTTTTTGTTAATGTACTTAGTAAATGTTTACTAAAACTCCTCGTACACCGGCAACACATTGACAGTGGTGGTGGCGGAGACCTCGTCACTGCTATCCTCTCCGGTACAGGTGAGGGTAAATTCAGTGGTTCGGGTGATCTCGGTTACTTCTTTTTTTCCATCGGATTCAATTGAGCCCATTGAAAGAGGTGGTTCTAGTTCTGGGTTCGCTTCCATTTCACAGGTGTCTACGTCTTTGACGTCCCACCTGAGAGTTGATTTTCCGTCGGTGTCGTTTTCTCGAGTTTCGGAGTAGCGTCGTATCCACTCCGGATTGGCGGTGAAGGAGTTGATCTTTGGTTGTGGTGCTGGTGGAGGTGGGAGTATCGGGTCCTCGGTTTTGAGCGGTGACGGTTCTGGTAGTTCAGCGTGCGTTGCGCTTACCGCATCTATCCGACGCCTCCGTCGATCGTAAATGTATCCCCATTACATCCACTCCAACCAGTAAAACTAGCTCCTTTGTGTGTATCTTCCGCCTCAAGGTATCTACGTACAGAAGAACTTGAACTCCTTATTCGTCGAATCGTTGTGTATGTTGTTCCAGACTCTGACCAATTAACTATACTGCGAAAGTTGCATGGATAAGAAAAGTCTCCCCACCGAGTACCTCTAGTGCACATATCATAATCATAGGTAACAGAACGATTCCACCGCGTTACTTCCGCTCCCGGGGCGACGGAGCTGTCTATGTTACTGCTTATATTCAAAACGGAAGGGTCGGGCTCCGGTTCTGGTTCCGGCTCGGGCTCCGGTTCTGGTTCTGGTTCCGGCTCGGGCTCCGGTTCTGGTTCTGGTTCCGGCTCGGGCTCCGGTTCTGGATCTGGTACGTGAACACACCTACCGTCCACGAGCTCATCGCCGGGAGGGCATTCGTCTCCACCATCATCTCCACCATCGTCTCCTCCATCGTCTCCACCATTGCATCTCCTCGACATAGGGAAACGATCGCAATAATCTTCTTCGGGATCATCAGCTCCAGATACCCGCCATCTATTCCGACGCGACTCCCGCTTCTATCAAGACTCCTCTATGCCACAGGTTGAACATATCACCTTACCTGGCTGTTCACCTCCGTTCCCGAACCCCCCAGGACGCTCAGTTTCATTGTTTTTACGATAACATCGCCACCACTGCATCCATACTCTGATTCATTCATCATCTGTCGCCAGTATCATTCCGCTCCGCTGCATGGAGCATGGTTTAACTTCTGGTCGTAACTGGCTCAGACTCGGTTAGTCTGTAATCCCATCGTCGTCTGACTACGAACTCTAAAGTATTACCGTCCCTTCGACTAACGGTTCGTCTGTTGCTTCCGCGTCATCATCCGATGCAGATGGAGGAAAGCCCTGTCGCGGCGAAGCGTCTGCAGTTTGAATTCCAATACCACCAAAAACCGCTAGCAAGGCTACCAAAAAAACAAAGCCGGTAATTTTATTGCGCCAATTCATCATCTTGTATATTTATAGTGTCTATTGCTAACAACTCTTCACGTAATTCGTCTCTCCGCGTATCATTCTCGCCCGTGAGCTCATAGACTCCCTCGTAATATTCAAGTGCCTTCTCTTTCTCTCCCAGTCGAGCGTGAGCAAGTGCAAGATTGTGGTAAGGAGAAACGTAAGAAGGATCGAGCTCTATCGCCTGCTCGAGGCTTTCTATTGCGCGTATTTGGTCGTTTATACCGTTACTCAGTACGTGGCCGAGTCCGTTATACGCCAAAGGCATCGGGGAGATCTCGATGGACTCCTCGTAGTACGTTACGGCTGTCTGGGCATCCTCAAGCGACTCTTCGGCATTTTGACTATGTACCCACCCCATACCGATGAGATACTCGGGGTCTTTTGGATCAAGGTCGTATGCTCGTTCTAAGTACGGGGCTGCCCTCTCCCAGTTATCACGCATAAACAGGTGAATGTATCCGAGGTAGAACAAACTTTCATGATCCTGTGGGTCACGCTCTACGGCTGTTTCAAGGCTACGTATTGCTTCTTCTGCGAATTCGTCTGTAACTGAGGCGTCTGCATCATTATTGTACTGCTCCTCATGAGCCAATCTCAAAAATGCATAGCCCCTGTTTTTCCATATACCCGATGAAGCCCGCTTTGCCTAAGCCGACCCTTGTTAGTCAGTGTGCGATTGTTTTGTTCCATTCTTCGTTCGAATAGTGTTCATTTGCCAACGAAGCATATTGATAGACTTCATCTTGCCCTGTGGGCTGAGCTCCTCCCTTGCCAAAAATAAGCACCGCAAAAACAAGGGCCAGGGCAACAGATGCTATCAATAGTACATAGAAGAACTTTTTGTCGTTCATTACTTTTCACTATACAACAAGTTGTTGTTAACAGGGGTGGCGTAAGTTGTCACGAACACCTTTTGTAGGCAAACATTTCAATAATGTCAGGGATAATGGATCTCTATCTGCATCAGAAGGCCCTCTCCCAAGCCAGGAACACATTCCAGGCCTTCATTCGCTTCAGGGTTCGGCCACCCAAGACGAGAGAAGGAAGTGTCACATTCTCTGTCATACAGCCCAAGCCAAGCGTCATAGAAAGAACCGAAGTTGCTTTCTGTAGCGTTATCAATCCTCTCGAGCGGCTCCGCGTTTTCCTCGCGCTCCAAGGCGCACACGAGAGTTGATATCGATGAAGTCATATCGAGTGAACCCTTCGAGTGTTTGTCCGTGGAGATCGGACTTTGTCTGCTCGCAAGAACCTCCCACCTTCGTTTTGTAGATCCCCAGAAAGTCCACGTCGATCAGAGCCTTAGGTCGTCGTTTGGCGTAAAGGTCAATACGCCAAAGCCGGCTTCACTGAGATCCACGCTCCAAACTTGAGGGGAAGTCTCTTCGGTTGGGGGATCCTTCTCGTTGGAAAACGTCAGAAAAACAACGCGACAACAAATAGAAAAGCGACTACAGCTGAGACCAATAAAAAAGAAAAGTAAGCTTGAAAACACTCATATACACTTTAATTATAATATAAATCCCCAATGAACATAAAGTTCACTGAGGATTAACTGTACTTAGACTTCGCTCAAGCCCTCTTCACAAGCCAGGAACACGTTCCAGGCCTCCATTCGCTTCAGGGTTCGGCCACCCAAGACGAGAGAAGGAAGTGTCACATTCTCTGTCATACAGCCCAAGCCAAGCGTCATAGAAAGAACCGAAGTTGCTTTCTGTAGCGTTATCAATCCTCTCGAGCAGCTCCGCGTTTTCCTCGCGCTCCAAGGCACACACGAGAATTGAATCGATGAAGTCATATCGAGTGAACCCTTCGAGTGTTTGTCCGTGGAGATCGGGGTTGTATTGTACTGCGCAAGAACCTCCACCTTCGTAGATCCCCAGAAAGTCCACGTCGGGATCAGACCTTAGGTCGTCGTTTGGCGTAAAGGTCAATACGCCAAAGCCGGCTTCACTGAGATCCACGCTCCAAACTTGAGGGGAAGTTTCTTCGGTTGGGGGATCCTTCTCATTAGAAACATCAAAAAACAACGCGACAACAAATAGAAAAGCGACTACAGCTGAGACCAATAAAAAAGAAAGTAGTTTGAAAACACTCATATACACTTTAATTATAATATAAATCCCCAATGAACATAAAGTTCACTGGGGATAACTACTTAGACTTCGCTCAAGCCCTCTTCCAAGCCAGGAACACATTCCAGGCCTTCATTCGCTTCAGGGTTCGGCCACCCAAGACGAGAGAAGGAAGTGTCACATTCTCTGTCATACAGCCCAAGCCAAGCGTCATAGAAAGAACCGAAGTTGCTTTCTGTAGCGTTATCAATCCTCTCGAGCAGCTCCGCGTTTTCCTCGCGCTCCAAGGCACACACGAGAATTGAATCGATGAAGTCATATCGAGTGAACCCTTCGAGTGTTTGTCCGTGGAGATCGGGGTTGTATTGTACTGCGCAAGAACCTCCACCTTCGTTAGATCCCCAGAAAGTCCACGTCGGGATCAGACCTTAGGTCGTCGTTTGGCGTAAAGGTCAATACGCCAAAGCCGGCTTCACTGAGATCCACGCTCCAAACTTGAGGGGAAGTTTCTTCGGTTGGGGGATCCTTCTCATTAGAAACATCAAAAACAACGCGACAACAGATAGAAAAGCGACTACAGCTGAGACCAATATCGAAAGTAGTTTGAAAACACTCATATACACTTTAATTATAATATAAATTGCCAATGAACATGAAGTTCACTGGGGATAACTACTTAGACTTCACTAACCCTCTCCAGCGAACACATTCCCAGGCCTTCATTGGCTTCAGGGTTCGGCCACCCAAGACGAGAGAAGGAAGTGTCACATTCTCTGTCATACAGCCCAAGCCAAGCGTCATAGAAAGAACCGAAGTTGCTTTCTGTAGCGTTATCGATCCTCTCGAGCAGCTCCGCGTTTTCCTCGCGCTCCAAGGCACACACAGAAATTGAATCGATGAAGTCATATCGAGTGAACCCTTGGAGTGTTTGTAGGTGAAGATCGGGGTTGTTGCTCTGCGCAAGAACCTCCACCTTCATTAGATCCCCAGAAAGTCCACGTAGGGATCAGACCTTAGGTCGTCGTTTGGCGTAAAGGTCAATCCAAAGCCGGCTTCACTGAGATCCACGCTCCAAACTTGAGGGGAAGTTTCTTCAAGTAGGGGATCCTCTTCCGAAGATTCTACCCAGAGCGCGGAGCGCCGAGCAAAAAGGGCGAGTAAGAGAAGCGGAACGATCTTGAAACGTACAAACATTTGATCCTCCTTGGATCCGGGCCACATTTGGCCTCTAGGTGTTGATGGTCTCCCTATGAGACCAATCTATCTTGCTTTTACATTGAAATACTTTTTCTGTCAAGTGCTCGAATTGGTAATTAAGCGAGAATGAGGGAAGGGTAAATCTCAAAACAAAAGCTCTGGCTTAAACCAGAGCTTCGTGCTTTCGTCCCTTATAATAGATTGTCTATTCAGTGACGTGTACTACGCCCTCAAATTGCGGACTCAGATGATCGTGAAATCCCCAATCTCCGGCTTCTTCAAATGTGAACTCCCAGCCTTCTCCTGGTGGAATTTCACCTAAAGCATCAAACTCGGAATATATCTCGTGGGTTGGATGTACATTTGAAGCAGGCCACATTCCTTCACTGGACTCATTGACCCACACAACGCTCTCGCCCACAGAGACCGTCACTTCTTCGGGATCAAATCCATTGTCCGTAAACGTGATCACGGTTTCTTCCTCGCCTTCTTCGTCATCAACCGAGGTTTCATCTTCACCATTCTGCTCTCCTTCTACCTCTGAGTCGTCATTACTCCCCTCTGACTCAGGGTCTTCGTCTGTCTCACCGTTTGTTTCTACTTGCTCCTCGTTATCCTGATCGTTGTCACCGTCTTGCTCATCGCCGGAGGCGGCAAGCCAGATGATCCCAACTACAGCTAACAGAAGAACAATAATTAAAATACTTTTTCCATTCATATGTGGGAATTGTAACACAGACATAAACAACCTCACACCTGTGAAAAGGTCTATTGACAACTATATAAATTAAAGTAACCTAGAAGATACAAAGAGGTGTGAATATAGTTTGACTGAAATCCCGACGAAACGGGACTTTTTTATTAAAAACTCATCATATCTCTGCGGCGAGATAGACAGATCGTTTTGAGAAACAACAAAATAATAATTTATATATGTTTGACCTAAAAGTAATTAATTCGGTACTTACCGAACTCGAAGAAGAAAGGGGTATTCCGCGCGCTAGTGTGTTAGAGGCCATAGAATCGGCTCTAGCTACCGCTTACAAGAAGGAATACGGAAAAAAAGGACAGATCATACGCGCTCAATTTAACGTAGATTCGGGAGGCGTAGAGTTCTTTCAGGTAAAGATCGTGGTTGATGAATCAACCGTACGAGTAGTTGAAACGGATGAAACAGGCGAACCCATCGAGGAGACAGAAACAAACGGCGAGGAAGAAGACGAACGTCCTCGCTACAACCCTGAGCACCATATATTCCTAGAAGACGCTAAAAAGATCAAAAAGGATGCCGAAGTAGGAGAAGAAATTGTCTTTCCTTTGGAGAAAAAAGACGACTACGGACGCATAGCGGCTCAAACCGCAAAGCAAGTGATCATTCAAAAAATTCGCGAAGCTGAGAAGGTCTCGGTTGTAGACGAATTCGGAGAAAAAGAAGGAACTATCGTCTCAGGAACCGTACAGCGCATTGAGCGCGGGGCAGTTTTCGTTGACCTCGGAAGAACCACCGGTATCATCGGTTGGGATGATCAGATACCCGGAGAAAGATTCCGACAGGGCGAGAGAATACGCGCCCTCCTCTATTTGGTAGAAGAAAGCGGACGCGGAGTATTTTTGCGCCTTTCACGTTCTCACCCTGATTTTCTAAAAGAATTGTTCAAGGCAGAGGCCCCCGAGATCTCAACGGACGTGGTCGAGATCACGGCTATCGCGAGAGAACCGGGTTCGCGCTCCAAGGTCGCCGTATACTCCAACGACCCAAACATTGATCCCGTCGGCTCACTCGTAGGACAACGAGGTGTACGAGTTTCAACAGTTATGTCCGAGCTGGGCGGAGAGAAGATAGACATTATCGAATGGTCTGACAATCCGCACAAGTTCATTGAAGACGCGCTTTCCCCTGCTTCAGTTTTGTCGGTAGAGCTGGACGAAGAAGAAGGCAAGGCCTTTGTCGAAGTTAGCACCGACCAACAATCTCTAGCCATCGGTAAAGGAGGTCAAAATGTTCGCTTGGCGGCAAGACTTACGGGTTGGAAGATCGAAATACACTCCGTAGGAAGTGACGAAGAAGTTGAAGCTGCCCCAGACGACACAATAAAGGGCAACCTTGAGAACATTCCCGGCAAAGAAACAGCAGCGACAGAGGAGACAACAGAGGAAGTCGAGGAAGAAGCCATCGAGGCCGAAAGCACCGAAGAAGACGAAGAAGAGACAGGAGCAAAAGAAGAAACCGAAACTTCATCAGAAGAAGAGACAGAAACAGCTAGCGAGGAAGAGACGGCTTCCGAGGACGCGGAGGAAGAAGAAAAGAAAGAGGTGTAGTACAATGCACCTACAACCATCATTACAAGCTAAAAGTTAAATGAAAATTATGAGTCTTTGGAAAGACATTCCGCTAGGAGAAAACGCCCCAGAAGAAATTAATACCATTATCGAGATCCCAAGAGGGTCAAACAACAAATACGAGATAGATAAAGATACCGGACTTATATCACTTGATCGAGCTAATTATTCCTCAGCTCCCTTCCCTTTTGACTATGGATTTGCTCCACAGACATTATGGGAAGACGACGATCCGTTAGACATAATAGTGCTTACCACTTATCCTCTGTATCCCGGCATTCTTGTTAAGGTACGACCTGTTGCTGTGATGGAAATGATCGATTCCGGCGAATCGGACTACAAAGTTATAACGGTCCCAACCGACGACCGTCGTTTTGAGACGGTCCAAGACATTGACGACGTAAATCCTCACTCTCTGAGAGAATTCAAGCATTTCTTTGAGACGTACAAGGAGCTAAAGGACGACAAAGCAACGCAGGTTCCAGTAGAGATACATGGATTCAAGGGTAAAAAAGAAGCCCACGAAGCAATCGAAAAATCTGTAGAAATATACAAAAAAGAAGTAGAATAACCTTTCTGAGATTTAAAATTACAAAAACACTAGTCCACAACGGGCTGGTGTTTTTGTTTCTGGCGTACAGTATAATGAGGTCACGATAACAATAGAGTACAAATTAAAAATGATGAAAAAAATATCCCTATTAAGTACCTTACTACTATTCGCCTCTTTAGTTACTTTTACACAAATGGCGCAGGCGGACACTCATGATAGTGACGCGAGGACCAATGAAAACAGAACGCCTCTAGAAAGAGGTAACGAGCAGTCTGAAGACGTAGCCCCTCAAAGAGAAACCGTGCCCGGAGAAGACGGACAGCCCCAAAGTCGCTCTGAAGTAAGGGAAAAAGTTAGAGAAGTACGCGACCGAATTGAAAGTCAAAGACAAGAGGTCAACGCTCGAGTAAACGCCAGAGTGCTGGAGCGTATCCAAATGGCTCTCGACATTACACTTACAAGGTTTGAGGAGGCCATTATTAGGCGTTCAAATATAGCAGATCGGCTTGAATCGCGTTTAGACAAAATGGAAAGTAGAGGCGTAGATGTAAGAGAGACGAGAGAAATACTCGAGTCGGCTCGCGAGAAACTAATCGAGGCCGCTGAGAGTATTTCAGATATCGCTGATTCAACCCAAGATGTTATTACAACGGACACCCCAAGAGAGATGGTGGGTCAGGCAAAAGAGTCGCTCAGAGCGGCTCGTGAAGAACTGAGAGAAGCTCACGAAGCATTAGTTGAAGCATTAGCGAGCGCTCGCGCTACCTATAGACAATTTTCAGAAACAGAAACGAGCAACAACTCTGTTGAAAACTAACAATTATTAATATGGATGAAGATAACCAAAACAACCAGCCAGAAGGAAGCCGTTATTCAAAAGAAAAAGGTGGCGCGATCCCTGAATATTCTCCCAGAAAACAAGAGAGAAATTCACTTCGAAACGCGCTTTTGTTCGGCGCTCTGCTTTTAGCGTTAATTATTCTAGGACTATACTTCTACGGACGATCCTTAGAAAACTCAGAAAGCGAAAATCAAGAACAAAACCAAGTACAGGAAGATCTTCCTCTAGACGAGGAACCTAAAGAAAACGAGTTTGATGAAATGGAACAGGAACTTAATTCAGATACTGATTTTGACGGCCTCGGCCAAGAATTGGAAAACGAGCTAGACGCTGAATTTAGTCAATAAATATTAAAGAGTCGTTTGCACAAAATCCCGCTTGTGCGTATAGTGGGACTTTAAAAGATAGCTGCTGCGCTTACTCGCAGTTAGTTTGACGAGCTTAGTAGTAAATAAAACTCATAAATAATGTCTGTAACTGAAAAATATAACGTAAAAGTAGAAAAAGACGACTCAAAAGGAGAGATCTCAATTTCGGGAAGCATCCCTTCCGAGGAAGTAGAAAAACACAAAGAAGGAACACTAAAGTTTTTTTCAGAAAATGTCTCTATAGATGGCTTTCGTAAAGGAAATGTACCTGAAGATGTTCTCAAAAAACACGTATCGGAAAGTGCTATTTACGAAGAAATGGCAAGTCGCGCGCTAAATGAAATTTATCCGGAAATTGTTCGAGAAGAAAAACTCGATATCTTTGGACGTCCTCACGTACACTTCAACAAACTTGCCCCGGGCAATCCGGTGGAATTTACGGTTCACACAGCAGTAATGCCAAAAGTTGAGATTCCCGACTACAAAGAAATTGCAGCTGAGGTGAATAAGGATAAAGAAGAAGTAACAGTAACCGACGAAGAAGTTCAGAAGGCACTCTTGGAAGTAAGGAAAGAATTGGACAAGCGCGAACAGCAAGCAAATGCCGGCGAAGGGGAAGAGAAATCCGAAGGAGAAAATAAAGAAGAAAGTGAGAGCAACGAGACAAGCGAAAGTGGAGCAGGCGAAAGTGAAGAAAAAGAGCCATCGCCACTAACCGATGAAAAAATACAGAAAGTGTCCCCCGCAAAGACAGTAGCAGAGTTCGAGCAAACAGTGCGCGAAGACCTCAAAACCCATAAAGAGAAACAGGCAAACGAAAAACATCGTTTAGCTATTATTGAAAAAATCCTGGAGAAATCTGAAGTTACCATTCCGGAAATGGTCGTTGAAAGTGAGTTGGCTTCTATGATGGCCCAATTTGCCCAAGATGTAACTCAAGCGGGTATGAAAATGGAAGATTACCTAAAACAGGCGGGCAAAACCGAGGAGGAGCTGAAAAAAGAATGGAGGCCGCACGCTGAAAAGCGCGCCAAGATGCAATTATTGCTCAATAAGATCGCTACCCAAGAAGAGCTTCTACCGAAAAAAGAGGATATGGAACCTCATATAAATCAAGTCTTGGAGCAAAATCCTCAAGTAGAGCGAGAGCGTGCTGAGACATACGTAGAAACACAACTTGCTAATCAAAACGTTTTTGAGTTCTTGGAAAACCAAAAGCAAGACTCCTAGAAACGCTTAAATAGGACTGCGAAGCACTAGCGCCCTAGCTTGACTTCCCTACTTAGCATACGTAACATTACATCCATGTTAATACCAACAGTAATCGAAAAAGAACAGTTCGGCGAACGAGCTTACGACATATACTCCAGACTTCTAAAGGACCGCATTGTATTTTTAGGCGGACCAATAGACGACGATGTCGCTAATACGATAATCGCGCAATTGCTATTTTTGCAGAAAGAGGATCAAGATAAAGATATTTCTCTTTACATTAATTCTCCCGGTGGCGCTGTAACTTCTACGATGGCAATGATCGACACGATGAATTACATCAAACCCGATGTTTCAACGGTGTGTGTGGGAATTGCGGCTTCAGGAGCAGCTATTACCCTTGCCGCCGGAGCAAAAGGAAAAAGATTTGCCCTGGAAAACTCAGAAGTTATGGTCCACCAACCACACGGCGGTGCCACAGGACAAGCCACCGACATAGACATCACAGCACGTCACATCTTGAAAACCCGCGAACGACTGAACAAATTACTAGCCGGCTTTACCGGCCAAAAGCTTTCCAAGATAGAAAAAGACGTGGAGCGCGATTTCTTTATGGAAGCTAAAGAAGCCAAGGATTACGGAATAATTGACGAAGTCCTCACCAAACCAAGCAACAAATAAGTTCTGAAGAGAAAGACGATAATATAAGGCCTTCTTTTGAAAAGAGGGCCTTATTATTTGCTCAATTAGACAGAATAGGCTGAATTACTTATTATTAAACAGTGGAATTGATTATTGAAACAAACAAAAAATTATGGTTAATAACGAACTGTTGCTCCTCTATGTAGCATTTGCTCTTGTTGTCGGGATCGCAGTCGGTTATTTTTTACGCCTCCTCATTTCCCTAGGAAAAAGGGGGTCTATGGAGCTGGAGGTAAAACAGATACTTCTGGAAGCCCGAGAAGAGGCTAAAAACATAACCGCAGACGCTCAGAAAAAAGCCGATGAAATTCGCGAAAGAGCTGAAACGGAGGCAGAAAACACAGACGAAAAACGAAAGACTACTGAAGATCGCCTGATCAAAAAAGAAGAGCTTCTCGACAAAAGGCAGTTATCTCTGGACTCCGAGGAGTCTCGCCTGAAAGAGAAGCAAAGCGAGCTTGATTCTTACTCAAACGAAACGAAAGAGTTAGAAGAAAGGTTAAGACAAGAGCTCGCGAGTATCTCAAATATGGACGAAAAAGAGGCACGTGAAGAAATTTTCAAAGTAATAAAGCACGATTACGAAGAAGATCTGATGCACCGTCTCAAAAAGCTTGATATCTCAGGTGAGGAACGAATGCAACAAAAAGCCAAAGAGGTCTTGGTGAGCTCGATCCACCGCTTAGGCAACTCGGTTGCCTCAGAAATAATGTCCACTTCTGTATCCATAGATTCAGAGGACATAAAAGGAAAAATAATCGGCAAAGAAGGCAGAAACATAAGAACGTTTGAGAAAGCCGCCGGTGTTGAATTGATAATAGATGATACTCCCGGCGCTATTTTGATTTCGAGCTTTGATCCGATCCGTCGTCAGATAGCAAGGGTTGCCTTGGAAAATCTAATACTAGATGGACGAGTACAGCCAACCAGGATAGAGGAAGAAATAGAAAAAGCGCAAGCCGAGGTGAATCAGATAATAAGAGAAAAAGGAGAAGAAGCTGTGTATGAATGTAGCATCTACAACCTAGACAATCGTATAACGTCTATTCTCGGAAGACTTTATTTCAGATCTTCCTACGGGCAAAATGTATTACGCCACTCAATTGAGGTCTCTCACCTAGCCGGAATGATAGCCGAAGAAGTCGGAGCTGATGTGTTAGTAGCAAAAACAGCCGGACTTGTTCACGATATAGGAAAGGCGGTTGATCACGAAGTTCAGGGATCGCACGTAGAAATAGGAAAACGTATTCTTGAAAAATTCGGAGCCAAGCCCGAGATCATAAAAGCGATGCAGGCTCATCACGAAGAATATCCTTACGAGACATTGGAAGCAAAAATAGTACAAGTTGCCGACTCTATCTCCGCTTCTCGTCCGGGAGCAAGACGCGATTCGGTAGAAAATTATCTCAAGCGCCTTTCTGAATTAGAGGATATGGCTCTGACCTTTGATGGCATAGATAGAGCTTACGCCCTACAGGCCGGCCGAGAGATCAGAGTTTTTGTAACTCCGGAAAATATCTCGGACATAGACGCGGTGGAGCTGGCAAAAAATTTGGCAAGAAAAATCGAAGGAGAGTTGCGCTACCCGGGAGAAATAAAGGTCAACGTTATTCGCGAGTCCCGCACAATAGAATACGCCAGATAGAAGTAAGGCAGGATATAGAAAACCATAGAGAGAGCTCTTGCAAGCTTTTGTGTGTATACTATAATTAAAGGTAGATAAAGTATGGCTTGATAGAGAGCTTTTTAGTTAAAGAAACATAAGTTCTTGAAGTCAGAGTTTCAAGTCGCATTATCAATTACTCTAAATACATTATGAACAAAGCAGATTTAGTAAACAAAGTTCAGGAAGTTACAGGAGGAACAAAGGTGGAAGCAGAAGAAGTTGTTGAGACCTTTGTTAACAGCATTACGGACGCCCTCAAAAGAGGCGACGAGGTATCCATTGCAGGGCTCGGTATTTTTTCAGCTAAGAAACGCGCGGCTCGCGAAGCACGTAATCCGCGCACCGGTGAGAAAATACAGGTTCCAGCTATGAGAGTACCGAAATTCCGACCGGCAAAAGCTCTGAAGGATTCCGTACGATAGTTTTTGATAACCCATCGAACACACAAAAAAGCCCCAAGATGGGGCTTTTTTGTGTGCTATTGCAGTTTGCTCGCTCTATACCCGCTTATTGCGAGAAAATCGGCTAAAGAGAATATTTTCTATAAGGTGCGGGTAGAGAGAATCGTCCACGAGTACATTTCCTGACGGAAATGTCTCAGTAATTTGTAATGTGCGGGTAGAGAGAATCGAACTCTCGTCTTCTGCTTGGAAGGCAGACATTCTACCACTAAACTATACCCGCAAACGACCTCCGTTTTCCACCATGTCGTGGCTAAGATACTACGATATCGTAGCAAAACAAAACCTCTTTATCAATCCTTGGTCGAGTCAAAAGCGCGTCTATTTATCACTTGAACCGAACTCTTCATCGTCCTTTCCGCCTGTCGCACTCTCCCCTGCTGTTTGATCTTTCGTGGGAAATTGTTCGGTTAAGTTATCGCCAACCTCTCCTTGGACGGTCTGGCTTTCTTCCAGAGAATCCGCTTCCTCTAAAATCTCGTCGGGACTATTAAGGTGAGCCTCTTTTTCGGCCGCTCGCCTTCTCTCCGCCTCTTCCGGAGTTTCATATTCGTTGCCGTTGTATTTGTATTCTTGATCGTTACTCATAATCCGTAGTATAACATTTACCAACTAGGAATCAGTAGCTTGAGAATTTGTGTAGGGAGACTCCTTTTGTACGTGAAGCGTTCTAGTTGGGTAAGCAATTTCAATTCCCTCTTTTTCGAAAGCGCGCAATACCTCAAGGTTTATTTTTTGCTTGGTGTCCATATATACGTCATAATTATTATCCTCTACGAAGTAAATTGTCGTAAAAGTAAGCGCTGATTCATCAAACCCGCTCAGATGAGTTCTATCGAAGCGCGCCTTATCAATGGACTCAACTATACTCTGAACGATCTCTGGTATACGCTCGAGCTTATCAAGAGACGTTTCATATGTAACACCAAAGTTCATAGACTCTCTATATTCTTCCAAGCGCGTAAAGTTTCTAATTTTTCCATCAGAAAGTTCTCGGTTGGTCACTACAAACTCTTCCCCGCTAAGAAGCTCAATTCTTGAGGTCTTCATTCCTATATGCTTCACGGTACCGAAATTTCCTGCGTACTCAATAAAGTCCCCCACCTCGAACGGCTTATCAAAGTAGATAGCAAGAGAGCTGAAAAGATCACCCAATACTCCCTGCAGAGCGAGAGCTACAGCCAAACCTCCAACACCAAGGCCGGCGATAAGAGAAGTAATTTCTACACCAAAATTAGAAAGGACAAATAGGACACCGAGTATCCACAATAGCGCTACTGCCACCGTAGATAGGATCTCAACTGCCGACTGGATAGTGGCGCTCTTTCCTTTGGCGTACTTTTGTCGGAGAAGAAAACGCAAGAAAATTGAGCCCAATATAATTGCTTGTGCTACCAATGCCACTAAAAAGACCCTTTCAAACACCAACGAAGCCCTCGCCGATAATTCTAGAAATTGTGTTCCAACATACAAGGAGATAGCAAGATAGAACCAAAACTTCACGTAGGAAGCCATTTCGAATAAGGCGTAACCAACGTCGCCACCCAGTTTATCTTTTCTCTTTTTTAAAAACGAAAAAGTAATTTGTTTGAATACCCACAAAATAGCGTAAACCACTATTGTAGCGGCCACTGCTAGTAAATATTCTTCTATATTATTTCCCAATATAACTGTATCTAAATTCATTGTTATTTGTCCTTTATGTCCTTTATAAGTATTTTGTCCTTTATAGTTGATGCCCTAAAGGACACTTCTTGTATTATATGTCCTTTAGAATATTTGTAAAAGACATTTGTATTTAAAGGTGGCTATGCAAGCCACCTGGAGTTTGTCCAAGAAGTTTAGGTATCTTTTTGAGCTCGAACTATTTTTCTACCCTTACCTCCTTCAAAAACGTGTATGATGGCTTGCCCAAACGCCTCAGATTCTTTTGGGTCCCCTTTCACTGTCTTTAGCTCGTTTTTCAGAGCAACCACCATATAGGCATTCGGAGCCCATGCGGGCTTATACAACTCAATCTCCTTGCCTCCCAATATCTTGAGATATTTGCCCCTAAATCGCAGACTCCCTGTGGTGGTTCTACCATTGTCGGTTATTTCTCTTTCGCTCAAGGTAACAAAAACTACACACGGGGTCTCAGAGATACTCACACTCCCAGCTAACTCTGTTTTGAAGTGTATATCTGTTTTCCCTTTATACGCTTCCAATGCCTCGATCGCTAAACAAGCAAGCGTATCATCTCTATGCGCGATACAGAGAACTTCTTTACCTAACATTTAGACAAGCCTCCAAACCTCTTTAGAAAGAACACCCACCGTCTCCAGCGTTAGTTGTATTGTTAAACCATGTGTTTGTCAAGAAAAAGCGAGGATTCGTTCGGAGCGCCGGGATTCGAATCTTACAGATTCGGTACAGATCTCGTATCGTACTCGCTGTCGCTCCGTGCGATATACTCGATCTTTTCGAATCCCTGGAAAAGCCCTGCTTTTCTTATCCTTACTTCTTTCGGAGCGCCGGGATTCGAACCCGGAATCGCCTGGTCCCAAACCAGGAATGTTAGCCGTTACACCACACTCCGTATTGCGTTTACGCCAACTGATAGTATCACCGGTAGATAAAAAATTCAATCTGTCGTTGTTTATAGCACAACATCTTCAATGATCTCCACCCTAGAGTGTCTTACTTTAGTGTTTACTAGCACCAATGCAACGTCAAAACGCCACTCCGAGAAACCGTCGTCGAATCTCCGACAGAAAACTGACAATGGTCTTGCGCAGTCTTTTTCGTTTTTTAAAGTGAATATTCTCTGCGGGATTATGTGTGTCACGTGAAACATCCGAATAAGTTTTACATGAAACACTCTTTCACCTCCACAAAAACCAATTTTTTATCTTTTTCTACAATTAGATCTATCTCCCCAAAAGGTTTTTGATAGTTCTGCTGTATTGATCTGAAGCCTCTTTTCTCATAATGACGAAGCGCGGCATTTTCCCCGATTTGTCCTATATCCAGATGCGTTAATGGATGCATTGTCCATTTAGAATAGCGTGGTTAAGCGTTTTAGAAAAGACATTAGAGACAAAAAAGAAATGTCTTTTATACACATATTCACAGACTTATCCACAGTTATACACAAAATGTCCTATAAATATGGCTTAAATGCGTTAAAAATGTGTCACGTGAAACACTGAAAACGATCACTTAAATGCTTCAATCTATAGATTGAAGCATTTATTTACACACAAAATACAGTTTTGCAACAAAAAAGAGCCGCTATTCTGAGTCACAGCGGCTCTGGTCTTTTAAGTGAGAGCTTCAGAGTAGGTATCTAGTGATCCTGCCTTGGAGTCTTTTGGTTTCTACTCTCGCAGCTTCTGCGTAATTGTCGCCCTCTGAGGCAAAGATGATACCGCGTGATGAGTTAATTATCATTCCCATACCGCGGCTATCTTTGCCAGCATTTACGACCTCCTTCAAGTCGCCCCCTTGCACTCCAATACCCGGAATGAGTATCGGCAGATTCCCGACGGTTTTTCTAATTTCGCCCAACTCCTTGGGGAAAGTAGCGCCGACAACCAGAGCGCAGTTTCCGTACTTGTTCCAAATGTCAGCTACGTTTCTAGCAACTCGGAGATATAGTGGCTCATTGTTCCCTACGGAGAGGTCCTGAAACTCACCAGCTCCCGAGTTAGAGGTGCGACACAAAACAAAGATCCCTTTGTTTCTTTGTGCCAGAAATGGCTCAAGTGCCGCATGACCAAGGTATGGATGAACAGTGATCGCGTCTGCCCGTAGAGAAGCAAAAGCTGCTTCTGCATAGGCCTCGTTACTATTGCCAATGTCAGCCCGCTTGGCGTCTAGGATCACGGGAACGTCTGCGGCGGTTTCGAGGATGTAGTCGATCGTCTGACGAAGCGCGTCCAAGCCATTAGCACCGTGTTTCTCGTAGAAAGCAGTGTTTAGCTTGTAAGCGCAGACCAAGTCTCGCGTTGCCTCAATTATTCTTTTGTTGTAACTGACGACAACACTGGAGATGTCTTCCGGAGAATAATGGCTCTTGTTGCCCTTGGCGACCTTTGGAATTTTGTCAAAGTCAGTATCAAGCCCGACACAAACAAAATTCCCTCTAGACCAATGCCGACCGATCATCTCCCTAAAATTTCGACTCATTTTCTTCTCCTTTTCTATGGCTGAGAAAGTACAGCTTAGATCTGACAACCAGACCTAACTCAAAAGCCACATTATCCTAGGCACGCTGTAAAATCAAGCGATATGGGCTTTAAATCAAACTCCTAAGTCTCTCGCAGTGCAACAAGTCTACTCGCTAGAGTAAGTAAAATCACCGCAGAAAGGGATTTTTCTAGTGTGCGAGTAGGGAGAATCGAATCTTACAGATTCGGTAGAGATCTCGTATCGTACTCGCTGTCGCTCCGTACGATATACTCGATCTTTTCGATTCCCCGCCGGCGCGAGCACAGAAATGTGCTCGCTCTCGCCATTCCCCAGCGTAGTGTGACTCGCAAGATGCAAAGAGGTTTTTGGATTACGGTGCGAGTAGGGAGAATCGAACTCCCGTCTCATCCTTGGCAAGGATGCGTTCTACCACTAAACTATACTCGCAAATGGCTTAGGAGATTATACCAGTTGCTCGAATTGAAGCAAATTTTGATATTATGTTTCACGTGAAACATAATTATGATTTCCTTCTGGAAGAAAAATGTTTCTCACGGAACTCTACAAGTTAATCAAACCCAAAATTTAGTTTCAACCACAAATTAGTTTTGTTTGATCTTTGTGCTCCCGCCAGGATTCGATCATTACATGATCAGTACAGGTCTCGTATCGTGCTCACTACGTTCCGCGCGATATACTCCTCCTTACAGGAGCAGTACAGGTTGTCGATGGTTTGCCTCGCAAGCTCTCCAAACCATCTGGCAACCTTCTCAAACAGTCCTCCCGGACGAAAGCTCAGAAATGAGCTTTCTCGGAGGCCCACTCACTTCATTCGTGTGCTCCCGCCAGGATTCGAACCCAGAATAACTGATCCGAAGTCAGTTGTGATATCCATTTCACCACGGGAGCGTTTTTCCAGAAACTCAGTATATATCTCTGAATTATAAATGCAAATGGGCGTATTTGAAACATTAGCTCCATTTGACAACATAATCATTTAAATTAGAGTTATCTAATCGAAACTTCTTAAATTGGTTAGATAAATACCACAACCTGTAATACAATTAAGCATAAATGGCACAACAAATACCTCAGGAAGCGCTGGATACGGTAAAAACTCTCAAACAAGCCGGTTTTGAGGCATATTTTGTGGGTGGTTGCGTGCGCGACATACTCCTTGAAAGCGAGCCAGACGATTGGGACGTCGCCACTGACGCTACTCCCGAAGAAATATTGTCTTTGTTTGAACACAGTTTTTACGAAAACGAATTTGGAACAGTTGGTGTTGTTTTTGAAGACGCAGAAGACCCTCGTCACCAAACAATTGAAGTTACTACATACCGCGAAGAAAGCGGTTATAGCGACAAAAGAAGGCCAGATCAGGTTAGTTTCACGAAAAACATTAATGATGACCTGAAAAGACGCGACTTTACAGTTAATGCTATAGCATTATCCCCGGATCTAAGTGCAAATAACCCTTCCGACGTTTCTCGTGGAACATTTGTTGACCCCTACAACGGACAAAATGACCTTAAGGCACAAACCATTAAAGCGGTTGGAAACCCGAGTCAAAGATTCGCTGAAGACGCGCTTAGAATAATGCGTGCCGTACGCCTAGCTACAACTCTAGACTTCTCTATTGAGAATTCTACGCAAGAGGCCATTCAAAACCACACAGAAGAGCTCAAAAACATCGCTCAAGAGAGAATTAGAGATGAGTTTTCCAAGATCATCGATTCAAAAAACCCTATGACTGGTATGTTTCTCATGGAACGTTTGGGAATATTGCACGTTATATTGCCCGAATTTGAGAAAAGTGTGGGAATAGAGCAAAATCAGGCGCACGCCTTCACCGTCTGGGAGCATTTGCTACGCACAGCTCAGTATGCAGCTGACAAAGATCTTCCGTTTCACGTAAAACTTGCTTCAATTTTTCACGATATCGGTAAGCCATATACGCGAGAATGGTCTAACAAGAAAAAAGATTGGGCATTTCACGGCCACGACGTGGTTGGTTCACGTGTAACAAAGACTGTCTTAGAACGCTTAAAATATCCAAAAGAGACCGTTTCACGTGTAACAAAGTTAGTACGATGGCATATGTTTTTTACGGATACTGATCAAATATCATATTCCGCGGTCAGAAGAATGGTAAGAAACGTGGGGAAAGAGAACGTCGAAGACCTTTTGAGCTTGCGTCGTGCCGACAGGATCGGAACCGGAAGACCTAAAGAAAGTCCTTATAGATTAAGAAAATACGAGGCGATGATCGCTGAAGTACTGCGAGACCCAATATCCGTAGATATGCTAAAAATTGACGGCAGTGAAATTATGAAACTGACAGATTCAAAACCGGGTCCTCATATTGGCTATATCCTTCACGCTCTCCTCGAAGAAGTCCTTGATGACCCCGACAAAAACATCGCAGAGTATCTCAAAAACCGGGCAGAAGAGTTGTTCAAATTACCAAATAAAGAACTAGAGGAATTAGGAAAAAAGGGGAAATCTACCCAAGAGGAGTACGACGAAGCTACTATTAAAGAAATTCGCAAAAAATACTGGGTAAAATAGTATTATATTTGTTTCCCGAGAAACCTTAAATCTGTTTCACATGAAACAATAAAATAGAAAAAGCCGCACTATGATGCAACTCAAATAAGTGGGATGAAAAATGGTCGCAAGTACGGCTTTGAAATGGGCTAAATAGTGCGGGCTTGCCAATAAGTGGGATAAGTTAGGAGCAAATTCGCAATTTAGCGAGAAATAACGCAGGCTTTTGTTTAGTTGTGGTCCACGTGGCCGCGCGGACAGGAAAGAACATATGTTTTACAAGAAACAGCTACCTAATTGATGAATTCCTTTTGTAGAATTCCGAATATGTTTCTCTAAAATTGTATCGCGATACGTCTGATTATTAGTATAATTTGTCCTTTAGATTTGTAAAGGACATTTCTGTGGATAAGTGTCCTTTACAAAAAATGTCCTTTAGAATGTCTTTTACAAAGTGTCCTTTAGAACTAATTCTATCGGACAATGGTCAGAACCTTTTACGTCAGTATGCAGAACCACGTCTTTTATTTTTGCTTTAATTCCCTGAGTAACTAGAAAGTAGTCTATGCGCCAACCGACATTACGCTCTCGCGCGTATGTTTTTTGATCCCAATATGTATAGGCCTCAGCTCTATTTGGATAAACACTACGAAAAGCGTCGGCAAATCCATTGCGGATCACCTCGTCGATCCACGCTCTTTCTTCCGGCAAAAAGCCGGTGTTTTTTTCATTCTCTTTTGCTCGAGCAAGGTCAATTTCTTCGTGTGCCGTATTAACATCACCGGCTATTATCAATTCATATCCTTGCTCTTGTTTTTTGAGGCAATATTCCAAAAAGGCATCATAAAATCTCAGCTTATAATCCAACCGTTCCGGGCCTCCTCCGCCATTGGGAAAATACACATTAGCTACGATAGTTTTGCCAAAGGTTGCTATTACCATTCGACCTTCGTTATCAAACTCCTTTATTCCGATTCCATGGTCAACCCTATCCGGCTCTTTTTTGCTGTATAAAGCTGTACCGCTATACCCCTTCTTTTCTTCGTGTGATGAAAAAAAGGAAAAGTAACCGGCAGGAGAAAGAAGTGACTCATCCAGTTGTTCTGCTCTGGCTTTGGTTTCTTGCAGACAAAAAACATCCGGACCTTTGCTTAAAAGCCAGTTGAATTGTCCTTTCTTTTCCAAAGCCCTTATGCCGTTTACATTCCAAGAAATGATTTTCATATCTCTATCATACCAAAAAGCATTGACTGCGCGGAACTTTTTGTTTTAAATCAAATAAACCGCTCTTTGACACGACAGCTTGGCAGGCCACGAAAGGAGGTGTGGTCAGAAAATGCATCGACTTAGTGAAGTCCTGGCAGTGGTCGCGTTCATCTTCACCGCACTTATACTTGGCATATCCGCGAGAGCGCAACTGGAGGAGATGAATATGAAAGAGAAAGAGACCGAAACCTTTCAAGCAGTCGCCGAGATCATAACCGACAACGACGATGTATGCGGTCTAGAGCTGGAAGACCTCGTCTCCTTGATACAAACCACTGAACTCGCTGAGCGCAATTTCCTCTACGACATTCCGGGAAATTCAACTTCGGAGCACATGTGGTGGAACGCCCTGGTTGGCCTTAACTTATCGCTCAAACATTCATTCGGAGATCACGAGCTGAAAAGGACCGTAAGATTTTTGCGCGAAGAAGTAAGGCCTGTGAACCAAAAACTCGAGAGCTTGATCGCTTACGAAAAAGTAAACGAGAGTAGAAATGCTAAAGACTTTTTCTACTTTTTTTCCTACCTTTGCCGGGAAGATCTGCTAAACACGGCAGACAGACCGCTCAGAGAAGCAATATCACAGGCTCTTTGGTCACTTCACGACAGGTACACCTTCTACAGAACACCCGTTGAAGTTGCACGCTCTTCAGATAGAGCAATGGCTTCAGCAGAAGAATGGTCCGGTCCGGGTATAACCATATTCCGGGAAGAGAACGTCGGTCCATTTACCATAATCGACGTGAGAGAAAACAGCCCGGCCGAAGAAGCCGGACTGAGATACGGCGACAAGCTCTACGCCATTAACGGAAATCCGGTAGGTCCTAAAACTTTGGAAGAAGCCATCGAGTCCTTGCGAGGTGCGCACGGAACGACAGTACAAATGAGGGTACTGAGGAAGGACGGTGATGGCGCTGATGAGATAATAGAGCTTCAGCGCCTAAGCGATCTTCCGCGGTTGGTGTCATCAAGGCGTCTTACCAACGCGACGTTCTACATCAGCTTGAGATCTCTTTCCAAGGAAAGAGCCCACAGTGAACTGAGGGACGCTCTGGAGGAAATAAGAGATCAATGTCCTCTCCCCAACATAGTTTTGGACTTAACGGGGAATGGAGGAGGATTGATTGACACGGCAATTGACGTAGCAAGCGAGTTCATGCCACACGATTCGACGGTGCTTTACACCAAGGATCGCTATGGCGTCCTAGAAGAACATAGGACAAACATCGAAGAAAAAGAGCGTGTCAATGTCGGATTACTCACAGTACTGATCAACAACCAAACAGCTTCCGCCGCAGAAATACTCGCGGCCGCCCTACAGTCAGAAGGGGCTACCCTGGTAGGCCAAAGAACGTTCGGCAAAGGCGTAGGACAGCGATTGCTTCACTTGAAAAACAGGGGGACTTCCCACGTAACAAGTTTCGAGCTACTGACACCCTCTGGAGAAAACTTTCACGAAGTAGGCATTGCTCCGGATATTGAAACAGAAAGATTCCAGAGAGAGGAGATCACAAGGATCGCCGAGGGTGAGGGGGTGCCTTTCTCGAACCCCAAAATAGACGTTGATACCATCGGAGCCCTGCAGAGAGCCTGCCAAGCTGAAGGAACTTAAGACACAAAAGGCGCCTGTCTCTAAAGGGCGCCTTTTTCTTGTTTTTACTCTAATCAATATTGATAATTCGCACAATATAGTGTATCTTCAGGGTAGAATATCTTATGGGTGGCTCCTTTTCCTCCCGGACTGCTTTCGCTTTGCTCGCTATCTCCTCCTCTCCCATCCGCGCGACCTCCCAGTAAAGAGAAAGCATCAGCCGCCCCTTGTATACAGGCGCAAGAGTTTTGCACCCCCAACTCTTGCGCCCTTTTTGTTTGCTTATATTCACGACTAATTCTTTTTGTTGTGATACTTTTTATAGACCTCTTTTAAATGTGAGTTCGACACATGTGTATAAACTTGTGTTGTGGAGATATCAGCGTGGCCAAGCAGGGTCTGCACAGAACGTATATCAGCTCCATTTTGTAAAAGATCGGTCGCGAAAGAATGCCGTATAACATGAGGAGTAACTTTCTTTGAGATACCGGCCTTAATAGCATATTTTTCTACTATTCTTTCTACTGAACGCGGCGTCAGGTGTCTTTCAACGTCGCTCCCGTCTTTGTTGATGTCACGCTTGGAGTGTGAAATAAAAAGGGCTTCGTCTATATCTACTCGCTCTTTCAGATAGGCACGAACAGCGTCTTTCGCGTCTTCCGAGATAAAAACAATTCTCACCTTATCTCCTTTTCCTCTAATGGTCATCTCCTCTCGGCTTAAGTCTATCTCTCTAGAAAGGGAACAGAGCTCGGAGACACGCAATCCGGTAGAAAAGAGCATTTCTAAAATAGCTCGATCACGAAGCGCCGCCAATTTTTCGTTTTTATTTTCACTGTCAGTGTCCGGACCAGCTAAGATCCTATTCAGCTCCTCGCGAGTAATTAAGTCAAGGTTTCTGTCGGACACTTTGGCTAGTTCGATTTTTTCGGGGGAAAGAGTAGAGATATCTCTTTTTAATAAATACTTCAGAAAACTTCTGAGCGCGATCAAATAGTAATTTTGCGTTTTCTTCTTTAGAGTATCTCCGTCCGCGTTAGCTCGCTTGCGGTTCAAATGCAGACGAAAACGACGAATTAATTCTTCGTTAATTTCTGATCCGGTTGAGATATTTTGGCAAATTCAAAAAAACTATTTAGATAGCGGTCGTAATTCTCAACCGTTTTGAGAGAACGCCCCTTTTCAATTTCAATATGTTCGAGAAATTCTCGTTTATAAGTCTCTAAAGCATTCATAAGCCGTTTATACCTATAGTATAGCAAAGAAAAAGACCGCGCTTTCGTTTCAAATAACGCGGTCTACTAGCTAAAGGGTATTTTAGCGTGGGTTTCGTCGGAAACGGCTGACTCCACAAGAACTCCTTCGGTGTTTTGAATTAGCCACGACCTGAAAACTTCTTTATCTACGAGGATTTCTTCGAGGACCACTCTTTCATCTACCGGTGGCAATTTGTTCTTATATTCGTAAGCCTCATCAACTCTTCTTTTTTCACGATTCATTAATCCAGGGTAACGAGCCCTCCAGTAAAGCTCGATCAGTAGCGAAAAACTCAATTCCTTTCCCGAGAAGTCCAAGTTGGCTTCGCACAAAACAACTGCGGCTATGTCGCTTAACAGTCCTCGATAAGAAGACTCAAGCTGACCTCCTTCGGTGATGTTTGCCTTTACTCTTTTGAAGTCTTCCTCGCCCAAGAAATACCTTATGCATCCGTTCAACCTGATCACCTCCTTTCTATATTTAACGGTATATCAGTCCAAAGCTTTGTCAACTTGTAACTATTGTTGAATAACTTCCGAAGTTGTTCAAAGGCGCTATTTAACGGTGTACTCATCTAGTACAAATACTTGCAAAGATCGCTAGTATGTGCTACAGTGCCGAAGCTCATAAGAAAAATTATGCTTAGCACGAAAAAGAAACAGACAATAATTTCAAAAACACAAACGAAAGAAGGGGACACGGGATCTCCGGAGGTTCAGGTTGCGTTACTCACAGAGCGCATCAACTCTCTTTCGGCTCATCTTAAGAAACATTACAAAGATCAGCACTCACGAAGAGGGCTTCTGCAGATGGTCGCCGACCGCAGAAAGCACCTAAAATATCTGGATAAGAGATCTCCAAAGAGAGCCACAGAGATTCGCAAGAAGCTCAAACTAAAATAATTTTGACCTCTCTCCACAGAGGTTTTTTACATCTTTAGAGTATACTAAGAGCTAGGCAGAAGTTTTTAATTGAGCGAACGAATATTCTGATCTATATAATTTATATATTTATTCAGGATCCTTTTTATAAATTTAGTTCTATTTTTCATGACAATAATAAAACATAAGGAGCAGCGCGTTGCTGTTTTTATTGACGCGCAAAATCTATACCATAGTGCAAAACACCTTTATAAATCGAAGGTAAATTTCGGCGAAGTGCTTGACTCCGCCGTAGCGGGAAGGTCACTTATCAGGGCCATTGCTTACGTGATCACAACCGAAACCGGAGAAGAGAAGATCTTCTTTGAAGCCTTAGAAAAGCTTGGCATAGAGACAAAAACAAAGGACTTACAAATATTTTACGGGGGAGCGAAAAAGGCCGACTGGGACGTCGGAATTGCGGTTGACGCCATTAAGCTAGCTACAAAAGTAGACGCGGTCGTTATTTGCTCGGGAGACGGAGATTTTGTACCTCTGGTCACTTACATACAAAACAAAGAAGGTTCGCAGGTTGAAGTTATGACCTTCGGAAAATCAGCCTCCGCTCGACTTAAAGAAGCGGCGGACGATTTTGTAGACCTAGACGAAGAAAGTTCAAAGTACTTGATCAACGACCGACGCTCCAGACGTGGTAAGAAAAATTCTAAAAATTCCCGGTCTCCAAAAAAATAATTAAGCACTGTTGAAAGCCGAGAGCGAAAACGTGATAGAATCTAGACTATAAGAGCCCCCGTTATAGCATTCTTTACAATGGCCAAATACAAAGACAGCTTCCAAACAAGTTCAGAATCCCTAGAAAAAGGTGGTCGTGGGATCGTCAAAGCTGTTAGAAATGAAGATCCAAACAAAAAAGAGAGTCAGGCTCCACCGCCAAAATTTGATAGTCCAAAAAGTGTATCCAAAGTTTCGCCTATCAGAACACTGGCCGAAGACATGCAAACGGTCACTTCTGAACAAAACATTACTTTGGCCGGAGAAGCCCTAAAAAGACAAAGTAAAAAACCTCAAGAAACCCCCAAGGTCGCCAAGAATACAAAGCCACAGTGACGATCATAGCTCTTACTCTGGATCAACCTCAAGGCGTTTTCCACTACGCGCTTTTGTGATCGTGCTGGTCTTGGTTGTATTTCTCGGATCTTCTTATCTCTTCCTTTCTCGACAGGGTATATCTCTTGGATCTTTTTCTCTGCCTAATATTTCTATGCCTAACATATCACTCCCTTCGTTTTCGTTTTTCAAAGGAGATCCGGATACCTCTGAGGACGGAAGCAACGTCACATACGAAACACTGATCGATACAAGTTCAGAAAAAATATTTGTTACAAATAATTCCACCAGTCGCAGAGAATTTGGAGAAGCGATCTTGGGAAGCATAGATAAAGCAGGCTCGGGAGGTATACACGCCATTATTCCGGTAAAAGAAGTGCTGGCTTCCGAGGAGGAGACCAAGCAGGTTATGTTAACCCCAAGAGAAGTTTTTAGCTTACTTGATCTCTCCGTTGACAGCGCGCTCGCTCGTAACATCGAGGGCTATACAATTGGAGCTATTGATACACAAAGCTCGGGCGGAGAGGTATTTTTATTGGCTGATATAAGATCATACGATGAAAGTTTCGGCGCCTTGCTCGACTGGGAAGAGGATATGGCAAGCGATCTCTATAATATTTTTCACCAACACCGCGCCGCTATTTCGAGCAATAATTCTTTCGAAGATTCAACTGTCAGGGGGTACGACGCAAGAGAGTTAGTAATAGCCGAAGATAGCACTGAGGCAGATTCAGAAACGAACAACGAAGAAGTCGAGAGAGAAAGTATTTTGATATACTCTCTTCCGGAAGAAAACAAGCTCATACTAACCCGAACCTCTGAGGCTCTGCGCGACATTATCTTGCGCCTAGAAGAGTAAAAAGGGTAGCGAAGAAAATGTTTTGGGTTACAATATAGAAATGAGAAAAGACATAGACACAAACTATTTCAAAAAGAGACTAGAAGAAGAAAAGAAGCTTCTTTTAGAAGGCCTGGGCAGAGCCGGAGATCAACACGACAAACTAGATAAAGAAAACTGGGAGGGCGAGCTCAGAGACCTAAATATACAAGAAGCAGACCGAAACGAAGCAGCTGATGAACAAGAAGAATTTTACGAGACAAGCGTCATAACCGAAGAGTTGGAGTCTCAGCTCAGAGCAGTGAATGACGCTATTGAAAAGATCGAAAACGGCACCTACGGAATTTGTGAGGTTTCCGGAGAGCCCATCGAAAAAGATCGATTAGAGGCAAACCCGGCGGCCAGAACAAGTAAGGCTCATATGAACGACTAATTGATGGCGCCCAAGCGTCATTTTTTATTATTTAATAACAGATCAAATTTACAGTAATGGGCTTTGCTAAACTGACTAGTGCTCAAATAGACGGGCTAGAGCCAAAGCTCGTTTCTATAGAAATAGACATCGCGCGCGGGTTGAACTCGTTCACCTTGGTGGGACTTCCCGACAAAGCAGTAGAAGAATCACACGATAGGGTTTCCGCGGCTATTAAAAACTCGGGGTTTAAATCTCCCAAACAGAAAAACGAGAACGTGGTGATCTCGCTCGCTCCGGCAGAACTTAAAAAGACCGGACCGGTGTTCGATCTGGGTATTGCTATGGCATACCTTCTGGCTTCCGAAGAAATTAATTTTGCGCCCGAAAAAAAGATGTTTCTCGGCGAACTTTCACTCAACGGCGAGATCAAACCTATAAACGGCGTTCTTTCCATAGTCCAAAAGGCAAAAGAAGAGGGCTATTTGGAAATTTTCGTACCCAAAGAGAATGCCGAAGAAGCTGCTTTGGTTGAAAATGTAGATATATACTCACCCTCAACTTTAAACGAACTTATAACTCACTTAGACCCCGAAAGCGCGTTAGAAAGGGATACCAAGGGCAAATTATTTGCGCGCTCCTTATCGGCGCAACCCAAAACCAAACCCAAACAACTAAAAGACAGTGATAGAAATCGCGTCAGTCTCGATGACATTAAAGGCCAAGAGACGGCAAAGCGAGGGCTCGAGATAGCGGCAGCCGGCGGACATAACGTACTTTTGTTTGGCCCTCCCGGCACAGGTAAAACACTTTTGGCAAAAGCATTTTCCTCATTACTTAGCGACCTTTCTTTTGAAGAAGCCCTCGAGGTTACCGCTATACATTCAGCGGTAGGGAAGCTCGATCAGCCGCTTCTGACCAGACCGCCATTTAGGTCTCCGCACCATACCTCTTCTTATGTATCGATAGTTGGAGGAGGAGCGAACCCTCGCCCGGGAGAAATAACGCTGGCTCATCGCGGTGTCATCTTTTTGGACGAATTTCCTCAATTCGACAGGCGTGTTATTGAGTCTCTGAGAGAGCCCTTGGAAGAAAAAAGACTGACCGTTTCCAGATCACAAAGATCCTCAAGCTTTCCGGCAGATTTTATCCTTATAGCCGCTATGAACCCCTGTCCTTGCGGCAATCGGGGGAGCGAAAAAGATTGCCGTTGCACCCCAAGCGATCTCGCGCGCTACGAGCGCAAACTATCGGGCCCCATACTGGACAGAATAGACTTATGGATTGAGGTGGGCAAGATAGAAATATCTAAACTACGTGAAAGCACAACAAAGAAGGAGGGTGATCCTTTTGCCGAAGAGGAGATGACCAAGAAAAGGATCGCTCTAGCCAGCTCTTTACAGTCAGAAAGGTTTAAAAAGGAAGAGGTAAAGAGAAACGCACAATTGGGACCAAGATCTATAACCCAAAAGATAAACGCCGAAGATGAAGTGTATACTCTTATAGAAAATGTAGCTAATGAACTGGAACTTTCAGCGCGCGGATATCACAAGGTACTCAAAGTTGCCCGCACCATAGCCGACTTGAATGAAAGTGAGAGAGTAAAGGAAAAGCATTTGCTTGAAGCGCTGCAATATCGTCAAAAGCCAATATTTTTATAACCAGTTCTCAAAATAAATGCTTCAATCTATAGATTGAAGCATTTATTTTCGTTATTTTATTTAAAATAATACTCTAGAACGGGTTAGTCGCTCCCCGTACCTCAAAGTGAACATGGGGTCCGGTGGTCTTTCCTGTCATTCCAATATGACCTAAGACTTGACCCTGTACTACATATTGACCTCTGCTTACGAGAACACTTCCCAGGTGCGAATACAGGGTCTGAACTCCGTTGGCGTGCTCCACGATCACATAATTTCCATATCCACCGTTCCACCCTCTATCACTCTTTGTCGTGATCACGGTTCCTGGAGCGGAAGCCATAACGTTCGTACCTTTTGGAGCAGCTAAGTCTACCGCGTTGTAACCGTGTAACCCTTGGGTCTTTATGCCGCCTGAAATAGGTCTTATCAGCCATCCACCGCCGGATGAAGGTGCAGGAGACGGAGACGAGTTAGCCTCAGGAGAAGGAGTAGAGACGGTCTCTTGAACTTCTCCGTCGGGAATATCTACATAATCTCCGACAGACAAGGCGACGTCTTCTTCGATCTCGTTAAATTCTCGTATTTCGTCAATGTCTCCGTTGTACTTATCGGCTATTGATCTTAGAGTGTCTCCCTCTTTCACTTCGTGCCGAACACCGGACATTGGCAATATGACAAGAGATTGTCCGGGTTGAATGGTGCTACCTTCAAGATCGTTTGCCCAGATTATGGTGTTGGTGGAAACGTCGAACATTTGGGCGATCTCTCCCAGAGAGTCGCCTTTACTAACTTCGTAGACGCTGACATTGCCTGTATTAGTCGCGGAGGATTCACTCTCCTCAGAGCTTGTTCTTTGGCTCGACTTCAGAGCACTAACATCGATTATTTCAACACCACCACCACCTTGAGAGGTATTGTTATTCGCTCCGCGGTCCGCCCTTAGAAGAGAGATCGTTTGCGCATTACGAGAAAAACCGCCTTTTTGTTCCTCATTATTAGAAGAACTAACATTGGCGGCGCCTGCTTGCGCTCCGATAGATAGCGGAAGAGCAATTAGCAGTGCTGTAACTGCTATTATCGCTTTTGTGCCAACTTCGGCTTTCGCGTATTTCACCAAGCTACGTTGTTTTGAATAACTCGGATCCTGTGGACTGGGTAAAATAGTCGGTTTTGTTAAGAAAGTCGTTCTTTCAATTCGATCTCGGCGGGTGAATTAAATGATCCCCTAAACGCATTCACCGCACCCAGTTAACCTGTCGTTTCAGCGATACAAGAGAGTATAGAAAATGGAGAAAAGTTGTCAACGGGTCAGGTGTGCGCAACAATTTTTTATCTTTCTTGTCAACTTTCTCCCAAAAACAAATAAACGAATGAATTATCTCGGCTGTGCTATTATGGTTGCGATGGAATATCTAGAGAATCTAAACCCCGCCCAACGAGAGGCGGTCGAATACACAGACGGGCCGTTACTTATTCTGGCCGGTGCCGGTGCCGGAAAGACCAAAGTCATAACTACCAGAATTTTACATTTGACGAGACAGGGTATAGCCCCGGAAAAAATACTGGCCATAACCTTTACCAACAAAGCGGCGAGCGAAATGCGCGAACGCGTCGTAGATCTTATAGACAAAGACCCTTCTCTTACTATAGACAGTCGCTCCGCGCGACCTTTCGTTTCTACCTTTCATTCTCTGGGAGTTCATATATTAAAACAGCACGCGGGATATTTTGGACTCACTAGGCATTTCTCTATCTTCGATAGAAGTGATTCCAAGCGCATAATAAAGAGAGCTCTTGAAAAACTCGGAATAGATCCCAAGCAACACGATCCGGGCAAAATACTTTCTGTTATTTCCCGCAAAAAAGGGGAGGGGCTTACACCCGGCACATACGAAGAACAAGCCAAAGGAAATATTTTCAACGAACTTGTTCTTCAGGTGTGGAGAGAATATGAAAAGGCGCTGCAAGAAGAAAAGGCGTTAGACTTTGACGATCTGCTCCTAAAAACTCTGCTTCTTTTAAAGAAAGAACCCAAAATATTGGAACACTACCAAAACAAGTGGTCGTATATCCACATCGATGAATTCCAGGATACAAACGGAGTTCAATATGAGATATCACGGCTTTTGGCAGAGAAACACAAAAATATCTGCGTCGTGGGCGATATGGATCAAAATATTTATTCTTGGCGGGGAGCAAATATGAAACACATTTTTGACTTTGAAGAAGATTTTCCAAACGCGCACAGCGTTCTTCTCGAAGAAAATTACCGTTCTACAAAAACCATCATAACTGTGGCCAACGCCACTATTGCGAAAAATACGATCCGCAAAGAAAAGAATCTTTTTACGAACAATATGGAGGGAGAGAACATAACCCTCTATACTTCCTTTGATGAACAAGACGAGGCACGCTTCATAGCCGAGAAGGCAAGCGAATTGATCCGGGGCGGTACGCCTCCTGAAGAAATAGCCATTCTCTACAGGGCAAACTTTCAATCGCGAGCAGTAGAGCAAGCAATGATAGATATGGAAGTGCCACACCAAGTGCTGGGAACTAAATTCTTCGATCGCAAAGAAATCAAAGATACATTGACCTTTCTCAGGCTGGCTCTAAATCCCGACAACACCACCGATCTGTCTCGGATCATCAATGTGCCACCTCGAGGAATTGGCAAGACTACATTAATGAGGATTCTTGCTAATAAGGAAAGCGAGCTGACCCCGGCCATGCAGAAACGAGTCGCTGATTTTCGAACCCTGCTTAAAGAGATTAGAACCCACGCACTATCCGACACTCCATCAGAAACCCTTAAATTCATTATTCGCGAGACCGGCATGGAAAAAGCTTTTAAAGACGGGGGTGACGAAGGACGCGAAGATCTAGAGAACGTAAGAGAGCTCGTCACCCTTGCGCAGAGATATGACGAGCTACCGCCCGAGGAGGGAATAGAGAGCCTTTTAGAGAGTGCCTCATTAACAACGGATCAAGACTCTCTTGCTGAAGAGAAACAAGGGGTTAAGCTTCTAACCGTACATGCTTCCAAGGGACTTGAATTTGATGTGGTATTTATCACGGGACTGGAAGAAGGACTGTTTCCGCACCAAAGACTAGACGAAGAATCTTTAAGCAAAGAAGCTGAAGAGGAAGAGCGCCGGCTATTTTATGTTGCCTTAACCAGAGCTAGGAGAAAATTGTTTTTGACGCACGCTCTTGTACGCACTGTATTTGGTTCACGCAACGGCACGGTTCCCTCAGAGTTCATTACCGGAATAGACGAGGACTTTCTGGACGCCGAAGGATCCGGAGAGGGCGGAGAACCGATCAAAACAGTTTATCTGGACTTCTAACTTTTCAAAACTTCCGTAGACTATAAAGAGAGAGGTTGGTGCGACTCTCGGAGAGATAAGCACGCCACCCTTAAGACTCGAGACTCAACAATGAAGTTTTCGTGTGGAACTAATGAACGTATCAAGTGCATTGTTCGTGTTATTTTATTCCTATGAATAAAAACATTATTGAGCAATGGAAAAAAGATGAACAGGCTCACTTTGAAGGATGGGATTTCTCATACCTACAAGATCGAATGATCGAGGAAAAGCCAGATTGGGACTATCTTTCACAAGCAAGGCAATTGGTTTATAAGGCCGAATCCATATTAGATGTTGCAACTGGCGGCGGCGAGAAACTATCCAAACTAGCTCCATTTAATGAAAGAAAAATGGTAGCGACGGAAGGATACGGGCCGAACGTAAAAATAGCGAAAGACAACTTGGCCTCGTTTGGCGTTGATGTCGTTTTTATCGATGAGACAGAAGCCCTTCCTTTTGGAGACGAGAGTTTCGATCTCATATTAAACCGGCACGGCGGATTGAACGTCAGAGAAATAAACCGCGTACTTCAAAATGGAGGTATATTTTTCACCCAACAGGTAGCTGGCGATAATCTCAGCGACCTCCTTTTCTTTTTTGAAGAGAAGCCAACACACTCAGAGAACACACTTTCGCACGTTAAAAGGAAGTTATCCGAGGCGGGGATGAGTATAGAAGAAGCAAGAGAGTGGGAAGGAAAGACATCTTTTAAAGATGTGGGTGCGCTTGTTTACTATCTAAAGTTCGTTCCGTGGGTGGTAAAGGATTTTAGTGTGGCAACTCATTTGCCATATCTAAAAAAGATACAAGATAAACTCGAAGCTGAAGGCAGCCTTACGTTTACATCAAAACGTTTTTTAGTGAAAGCGAAGAAGAGTTAGTTTGCTTTTTAAAGTAATCACACTACAAAAAGTTAATATGATTAATTCACCTGATCAAAACAAAGACAGTAGCAAGCCCAAAAAACATCTTGGGCAAAATTTTCTCTCCGATAAAAAAATTCTTGAAAAGATCGTTAACGCCGGAGATATTAAAGGTGATGAAACGGTTGTAGAGATCGGCCCCGGTAGGGGATCGTTAACCAGAACTCTTCTTTCAACGGGAGTCAAAGTGATCGCGGTAGAAAAAGACGAGGGACTTGTCTCGTTTTTAAAAGAAACATTCGCTGAAGAAATAGAATCAAAACAACTAACTATTATAGAGGGAGATGTTCTTGAAGAAAGAGACGCTCTCGAGAAAAAACTAAAAGATAAAGAATATAAAGTTATCGCGAATATCCCTTATTACATCACCGGTAAAATTTTACGATTTATTTTTTCTTTGGATAACCTGCCAAGCTCGGTAGTGCTGTTGATACAAGATGAAGTAGCGAAGCGCATTGTCTCAGATACCGAAAGTATATTGTCGCTTTCAATTAAGGCATTTGGAACTCCCGTATATAGAGGTAAGGTTAAAGCCGGTTCTTTTTTCCCGGCGCCGAAAGTTGATTCGGCAATTCTCGCGATCGAGAATATTTCACGCGATTTTTTTACTACCATAAACGAAGCGGATTTTTTCAAAACCATTCGCCGGGCATTTTCACAGAAACGAAAAACGCTTTTAAACACCCTGTTCGCTCAAGACAAAGAACGCGGGAAAAATATCTTAAACCAAGTCGGACTCGAGGAAACCACTCGTCCGCAAGAAGTCCCTCTTGAAACTTGGCAGAAACTGCTACACTTGTTGTATGAAAAGAACGCATAAGCTATTACTCTCACTCCTCTCGGGTTCCCTGCTCTTCCTTTCCTTTAACATACCCTTGCTTTGGTTATTGGGGTTCATAGCGCTTGTTCCACTCCTTTTGGTACTGAAAAACTCGCAAAACAGTCGCGAAGCGTTTGCGTGGAGTTTCTTGGTTGGTTTCACACACTTTGGTGCTATATTCTCATTTTTCTTTGAAACGCTACCTCTGAATTGGATGGGGGTAGAAAACTACCCTCTATCGTTATTCCTGGTTTCACTAATCTGGTTCATAACTACCGCCATCTTTTCATCAGCCGTTGGGTTGTGGGGAATAGTAGCGAAGGTATTTATTCAAAACCTAAACTCTTTAACAACTCTCGGCTTGGCCGCTAGCTGGAGTTTTGCAGAGTGGCTGGGAGCTTTCATTTTTTCCGTACTGAGCTACGGCAATGGATCATATATCGGAGGACAATGGACCTTTGGTCATATTGGATATATTCTTGCCGAGTTTCCTCCTTTGCTTTCTCTTGCGTCAGTCGGGGGCATACATCTGTTGTCGTTTACGCTTGTCGTATTCAATCTTTTGATCTTCCTCTATATATTTCGATTTAGAACATTAACTGCTTTTTTCTTTGCACTTTTTTTGGTAATAAGCGGCTTGGTTTTGTTTGCCCAGGAGAAAGAATCCGAGGTTAGTCTTTCTATAGCGGCCGTTCAAAGTAACATAAAGACCGATACGGAAGTGGGTATAAGTGATCAAGTTGAAGCGTATATGTCACAGCGCCAAGTGATAGACATGTTTGAAAGAGACAGCAGGTCTCCGGAACTGATAATACTTCCAGAGGGGGCAGCGTACTTTAACAGATTTGTCCCGCCGGAGAAGAAACGTTTTTTTGCTAATTTTAAAGAAAGCGGAGCGCTACCAAAGGTTTTGGATTCATACGGCTTCAGACCTTCCAATCAAACTATTGTGCGCTTTAGAATAATCAGTGAAAACAAAGAAGAAGAGATCTACAAGAAAATACTGCTGACTCCTTTCGGCGAGTATACTCCCACAATTATGCTTCCCTTGATGAATATTTTTCTTGATGAAGAATCGGGAGAATCATACCGAGGTCACAACATAGCTGAGAGGGGAAGTGATGTATCAACTTTTTCAGTCAATGGCGCTGAGGTGGGTGCGCTTTTCTGCTCAGAAGTGTATTCGCCGGAGCTATATCGACAACTAGCCACCTCAGGATCGGGAGTTCTTGTGAACAGTTCTTCTCATAGCCTATTTGGATACTATCCACTTCTGGTAAATCAAACCACAAAACAATCAAAGGTGCGTGCCGTGGAAAACGGAAGATACTTTATCCAAGCCGGAAACGTGGCACCGACCTTTATAGTAAACAATAAAGGTGAAGTGCTCAGTAAGACAAATGAACAAGAAAGAGAATCAATTATGTATGCTGACGTTCCTGTATTTTCCTACCTAACGATATTCAGTCGACTCGGTACGTCGCCGTTCTTAATAGCTTTTCTTTCCATATCCTTATTGGCCTTTTTGAATACTTCTAGAAAAACAAAAGCTATCCACAATCGTTAATTGGCATACCAAATATTGGGTTATATACTAAAAGCACTAATTATGAATGAAGACAAAAACCTTAGTTTGCGTATCCTTGTCGTGCTTATAGCGATCCTTGCCGTGGGCGCGACGCTTTACTTTACAAGATTTAATGAAAACGAAATCCGAAGAAGAGCCCGTCGCCGTAACCGACGGAGGGGTGTCTGTAAGTACGACCGCGGAGCAATTTGAGACAGACAGAGACAGTGACGGCTTGCGCGACTGGGAAGAAGTGATGTGGCGCACTGACCCCGAAAACCCCGACACAGACGGAGATGGAACACCGGACGGTGAAGAAGTAGAGACAGGTCGCGATCCGCGAGTGCCCGGACCAAATGACGAGTTAAGCACGAACGACACTCCTACGTTTTTCCGCGAAAGCAATGAGGGTCTGACCACCACGGAAGCTTTTTATAGAGATTATTTCCAAGGACTTAATGAGTTGAGCGCGAGCGGTAACTTTAACGATTCTTCCATAGACGCACTTTTATCTGAGTTGACACAAAAATACGTACAAAACTCCATAGGAGACATAGAATCAATTCCAGAAAGATACGACGCCTCCGATATTTCTACCATGAAAACATCTAGCAAAGCCGATATAAGAACTTATGGAAACGTCCTAGGAGTGATCGCTGGGTCATATACCAATATTAGTATTGAGGAGGAACATAGTTCAGTACAAGAAGCAGTAGAGAACGAAAATACCTCTGCTTTAAATGAAATTATTTCCACATACGAAACCGCCACCGCTGAATTGCTCTCGATCGAGAACGTACCACAAGGAGCTGCTGAGTACCACTTGCAAATAATCAACGGTACTCACCACTTAGCAACCACCCTTAAATCAATTCGTGACGATTTCGACGCCGACCCACTTAAGAGTCTGATAGGCTTAGTGCGATATCAGAAAGGATATGTGTCCATAGCTGAAGGTAACTCCGGCTTAGTGAGTTATTTTAACAACAACAACGTCACTTTTTCAGCAAACGAACCGGGATACGTAATTACCAACACGGATTCGAGATAAAGTAGTAAAATATGAAATTCCCGAAACTAAACAGTCATACACGAAAAGGTTTTTTTGGAAAAGTTGCCGTACTATTCTTGGTAGTTTTGTGTGTATTTACAGTAACTTTTTCTTTTAAGCCAAACGAGGCGGCTGCCCAGTTTGTTGTGCTAGATGTAGTGCAGCAAGTAAAAGAGTATGTGCTTGACAACGCTGAACGTTTAGATGCGGTATGGGCAAATATTGCCAAACAAAGAAGAACTTATGATTTCATAAACAGTGCAGTAAAAGTAACCACGTGGAAGTGTAGAGAGATGAGAACAGGAAAGGTTAATAACGTTACTTTTAAAGACATGCAGAAGTACAAAGCGCTTTTGAGTATATTGAAAATCCCGAAGAAGCGTTTAGAAACTTGATCTCCAGAGAAGCGGCAATTTTCACTGAAACTTTTAAAACACAAGTAGGGAATGATCAGTTGCCGGAAGGGTTCAAGGAAACGTTAGCACGAGAGCTCGCGAGAGAAGCCCAATCCGCGCAGAAAGATTTTTGGGCTAATTTTGAAGAAGAATTTCAAACCAATATCACAGACGAGCAACGCCAAGCGTTTAACAATGACTTTACCGAAGGTGGCTGGGGAGCGTTCCTCGAGGTAACGCAAAACTGCGCGAGTAACTATGAATGCACCCGCATAACCTTGATCGAAGAATCTCTCGCGCAACGACAACGAGCATTTGAAAACAAAGAGAGAGAGATAGCCACAGGCGAGGGTGCACAGAATATAGGCAAATGCGCTAGATATGATCCGCAATACAGGAGAATGTTTGCAGCGCGAACGTGTAAGCCCTTCTGCTATTGCCAGCGATCTGACCTCTGGAGTTGTACATATATGTAGTGATATATTCAAAGACCAAGGAGACGAATTTCTTGAAACAATGATTGCTCCATGAGTAGAGAATGCTTTGTCAAGACATAATACGAGAACGGAATAAGTATGCCTACGCGTAGCGAAAACTCAAAGGATGTGAGGAGATTAGGAAAGGAAAAGGAGATAGAGGAAAAACAAAAAGAAGCCGAAGAGGATGCGAGGGAAGGCATACAAGAAAGTGAGAACAAGCAAGAAGAGCAGGAAGTTCGAAGATGCAAGAATCTGATAAGACTAGAAGTCAAGTGTCAGACGACCACATTGCAGAGGAGACGGAGCGATGTTCGCAAGTGACAGCACTCGTTTCGAGAAGCAATTGCAGACAGAACTGGACTTACCGGAGAGAAGATGTAGACACTGTATTTGAGAACTGTAGGTTGAACGAAGCCGTGAGCTGAAATTCGATTCGGTGACTAGAAGAAGGAGAAGCGAGAAGTTAACTATTTGAAGAAGAAGGTACGAAGGAGAAGTTAAGCGGAAGTCATAGGAGGCATCGATTAAGTAATAATACGGACACTCACAGCTCGTCAAAAGAATAAATATAACAATATACTTTTCAACAGGGGCTCGATAAAATCGGGCTTTTGTTTTGCTATAATGAAACGAAGGTTTCGCTTTAACGCGCGCGGGATTTGCCCCTATGATGAAACGACCAGCTTTTAAAAAGATATTCACTTACGGACTATTTCCATTTCTTGTGCTTTTTCTCGCATTCGGCCCAGTTGGCGCTGAGGTAGCGCATGGATGCAATCTCGTCAGAGACTTCAAAGACTGCTCCGGTACGATGGTTTCCACACTTTTGTCGGCCATTAATGGGATTCTATCTTTGCTTTTATACTTGATCGGAGCAGTGCTTGACAAAGCAATTGACTTTTCTATTACCACCAATCTCTATCAAAGTGATTCCGTTAACATAGCTTGGACTCTTCTCCGAGATATTATAAATATTTCGTTCATTTTTATACTTCTTTATGTCGCGATCGGTACGATACTCCGCATTGAGTCAATAAATTGGAAAAAACACCTCACTGCCATTATCATCGCGGCACTTTTGGTCAACTTTAGTCTCTTCCTGACAAAGGTTGTCGTAGACGCGGGGAATATACTGGCTTCAAGCTTTTACACTACTATTACAGAGTGCGGCGATGGTAATGAATGTAAAGACGTCGAGGGAAATTCACGCGATGAAGTGGGGATTAGTGAACGCTTTATGAATGCTTTGGGAATCCAAAAAATCAACGATTTTAGACTGGAGCAGGTAGAGAACGGCTGGCAAGGAGTGCGTATTAATTTGCTCAAAACAGTAATCATTTTGATGTCGATGTGGATCTTCCTTTCTGCTGCTATTCTTTTTGTGGCACGTACGTTTGCTCTTATCTTTATTTTTGTGCTTTCACCTATAGGTGTCGCCGGAGCCAATCTTCCCATCCTCAGCAAGTACGCCCAGCAATGGCGCGAAGAGCTTTTCAAATGGACAATACTTGGCGCGGTCTTTCTTTTCCTGGTGTTCGTTGTGCTAACTTTTGCCTACCAAGCCAGAGAGGAGAACGCGATAGATACCTCAGATGTCGAAGTTTCTGGAGAGGTACGAGAGTTTGTGCCCGTAGTTGGTGACACAAGCAATGGCGAAACCCCTGAGTCACTCTCTTCATAATCTATGTGTTTGTGATAGCTGGCCTGTTCATGACCTTGCACATCACCAAAAACCTCAGTGGTAAGTTTGGTAAAATGGCAGACAACGCCGGTAAAGCCGCCTTAGGTATGAGCCTCGGAGTCGCGACCGGAGGAATGGCTCTCGCCGGCAGAAGAACAATTGGAACTCAAGCCAGCAGACTAAAAGAGAACGCAAATCTTCAAGCCAGAGCCGAAGAGGGAGGAGCTCGGGGTATATCAGCTAGAATGGCTCTTGGAGCCGCTGATCGTTTTTCAAAGTCTAGCTTTGACCCAAGAACAACTTCCCTAGGCAAGATAGCTACAAAAAATCTCGAAAAGCAAGGATTGAAAAATGCAGGGGTCAGCCAAAACGCGGGCAAGGGAGGAGTACAAAAAGGAATAGAGGAGGCCGAGAAAGCGGCAGTAGAGACTTCGAAACAATATCAGGCGACCCCTAAAGAAATAGAAAGGGAGAAGCAGAGGATGTTAAGAGAGGCAAAACAGGCGGAAGAAGAGTCTAAAAATACGATATATGCAAGCCGAAGAGAAGAGAAGCTTAAGCGTGCTCAGCAGCTAAGAAAAGAAGCAAGCGAGTATGGCGGAAAAGACATAACCGCCAGAAGACAGGAGGCGTTTGCCCGTAGACTGGAAAAACAAAATTGGCTAAAGAGAAATATTAGGAATCGAATCACCTTGGTGGGTGCAGGCGTCACCGGAGAAGAAAGGATAGACAAGAAACGAGCGGCGGCAGTCAGAAAGAATCTTAAGAAATCAAAGCCGGAACAACTTCTAGAAGAGCTTTCTGGGCACCTGAAAGAAGATAAAGGAAGCGACAAAGAAGATGAAGAGGAATAAGGTTAAACATATATAATTCACTAAATTATGGACGATCCAAAACAAATATTAACGGAAAAATTTAAAAAGATGCCTGAGGATATCCAGGAGATAGCGATATCTGATGAATTTCAATCCTTTATCCAATCTATAGTTGAAAAGGAAGGCTTTTCTGATGAACAAAGCGGTGCACTACAGGCCGAAACAATTATGGTTTTGTTTGGAATGACCGACATTAAAGAATTCGCCTATAATCTTGAGAGCGAACTTGGAATTAATCTTGAGAAGGCAAACGACATCACAGCCAAAATAGACCAAAACGTTTTCTCGAAGGTAAGATCTTCGTTTAACGAAGTTCAGGGGCTGTCGTCTCCAAAATCACAGTCGAGCGGAGATAAAAAACTGGATCAAGAAGACGATTCCTCAGAAGAAAAAGTTGGAGGAAGTTCGCAAGAGAAAACCGAAGAAAGACCGACTGGAGATCCGGTAGCTGGGAGTATATTGGGAGAAAAACGAGGGCCGGGGTCAAAGCACGATCCTTACAGAGAGCCGATCGAAGAATAGTGCACATTAAGTGAGAGCTATATTTGTTATCATTAAACTATATGCGATTTCAGGTCCCACAATTTATTGAGATCGAAGACAAGATATTCGGCCCGCTTTCCTTCAAGCAGTTTATTTATGTTATTGGGGGCGCAGGCATTTCCTACTTTATATATCAACTGCTTCCTTTATATCTCGCAATGTTCATTATAGCTCCTGTGATCGGACTTTCTCTGGCTCTCGCTTTCTACAAGTTCAACAAAAAACCCTTTGTCTATACCCTGGAAGCGGCCTTCCGGTATATAACAAAAAACAAGCTATATCTATGGAAAAAGCGCAAGGAAGACAGGAAAACTATGAAAAAAACACTTAAGGAACACGAAGAGGTGAATGACGCCTACCAACCTATCGCTGTTCCTCACCTCTCCGAGAGTAAGCTAAAAGATATTTCGTGGAACTTGGAGGTAGAAGAAAAAGTAAAAGCTAAAGACAACGAATAATATGGCAAACGCACAAGCAACACAAGAATTTGTACCCATAAAAGAAATTCGCAACGGAATGATCGTTTTAAACGACGGATCGCTTCGTGCTGTGGTTATGGCTTCTTCTATAAACTTCGCTCTTAAGGGATCTGACGAGCAAAGAGCGATCATTCTTCAGTTCCAGAATCTTTTGAACTCACTTGATTTCCCGATCCAGATCTATGTGCAATCCAGGCGTCTGGATATACGTCCATATCTTTCCTTGCTCAAAGAAAGAGAGGCGGTTCAAACCAACGAACTTCTAAAGGTGCAAACTCGTGAATATATGCAGTTCATTAAACAGTTCACGGATTCTACTAATATTATGTCAAAGAGCTTCTTTGTGGTTATTCCTTATCAAGGAGCTATCATTTCCACCAAAAAATCTAGCGGGGGCTTTCTTGGGTTCGGAGGAAAAAAGAAGAACGAAAAAGAAAAGGAGGAGCAAAAGGAAGAAAACTTAAATGAACTAATAGGCCAACTCGAACAACGCCTACTATTAGTAGAGCAGGGACTTATGCGGACCGGAGTGCGGACCGCGCGCCTGGGCTCGGAGGAATTGATAGAGCTTTATTACAAGCTATTTAACCCAACAGAATCAACCAACACCGCCGAAGGCGAGTAGGTGATATAATAAAGAAATATAATATGGCTCTTTTCGGAAAAGAAAACAATCAAGAAGAAAACAAGATGTCTGCGATCGAATCGCTCTTGCCGGGCGAGATGGCGTCGGGCAGCGCTCTCGAAGTAAAGGATGTGATCGCTCCTTCGGCCCTAAAGGTTACGCCTAAGGATATCCACTTGGGAGACAAGCTGGTGCGAACTTTCTTTGTCATCTCTTATCCGCGATACCTGTCTGAAGGCTGGTTCGCTCCGATCATAAATATGGACAAAATTGTCGATATTTCAATTGTTGTTCATCCAATTTCAACCGAGCGGGTATTAAGACAATTTCAAAAAAAGGTGGCTGAAGTTCAGTCTCAGATAAATTCCCGTATGCAAAAAGGGCTTGTGCGTAGTCCAATGCTCGATACAGCGCTCGCCGACCTTGAAAGTCTTCGTGACGATCTCCAGCAGGCGCAAGAAAAGCTATTCGATGTGGGGCTTTATGTATCCATTTTCGGAAAAGACCAAAACGAGCTGGATAAGCTCGAAAGTGAGATCCGGTCCATACTGGAAGCAAAGTTGGTTTATATCAAGCCGGCTATATTCCAGCAGGAACAGGGCCTGATGAGCGTATTCCCTTTCGGAACTGACAAGCTTAACGTTTATTCTAAGCTGAACACGTCTCCGCTCTCTAGTATTTTCCCTTTCATTTCTTTCGACTTAACATCAGACAAAGGCATCCTCCACGGCATAAATCGGCACAATTCCTCGCTGGTCTTGTTTGACCGTTTTTCACTCGAGAACTACAACTCGGTTTCTTTCGCGAAATCAGGCGCCGGCAAGTCTTTTGCTACCAAGCTAGAGATACTTCGTACTCTGATGTTCGATACCGAAGTTATAGTTATAGACCCGGAACGTGAATATGAGCAACTAGCTACGGCTATCGGCGGGCGATATTTTAATATTTCACTAAATTCCGAGCACCACATAAATCCTTTTGATTTACCCGATGTACGAGAAGACGAGGACCCCGCAGACGTGCTCAGGTCGAACACGATCCAATTGGTCGGCTTATTTCGAATTATGTTCGGCGGATTAACGCCGGAAGAAGATGCTATTATCGACCGTGCCATTACCGAAACATACGCTCTAAAAGACATAACGCCCGATTCCGACTTTTCTAACATTGATCCACCGCTTATGTCTGATTTTGAGATGGTTCTTGAGCGGAATGGAGGGCACTGAATCTCTCGTACAAAGACTCTCTAAGTACACCAAAGGTTCGTGGTCAGAATTTATCAACCAGCCTACAAACGTAGATATAGACCAAAGGTTGATCGTGTTCTCAATACGCGACATGGAAGACGAATTAAAGCCAATGGCGATGTACCTTATAACGCACTTCATCTGGAACGCTGTGCGTTTCGAGCTCAAGAAACGTCTTTTGGTAGTTGATGAGGCATGGTGGATGATGCGCTCCGAAGACACTGCTTCATTCCTATACAGTATGGTTAAGCGAGGTCGCAAGTACTATTTGGGCGTGGCTACTATAACCCAGGACGTGGACGACTTCTTGAACTCCGAATACGGTCTGCCAATTTTGACCAACTCTTCTATTCAATTACTCTTGAAGCAATCTCCCACCTCGATCGATCACGTGCAAGAAGTCTTTAACCTGACCGACGAAGAAAAGTATCTTTTGCTGGAGAGTGATGTGGGAGAGGGAATATTCTTTGCCGGACTCAAGCATGTTGCCATCAAAATAATCGCCTCGTATACAGAAGAGCAAATAATTACCTCAGACCCCGCGCAGATTCTCGCCATCAAAGAAGCAAAAAACAAACTTGATCAATAAACGGGAGGTTTATGAAATACATCGCAAACAATAAAATACAAACGATCATAGCAACCTTTGTTTGCGTTCTCTTTGTATCTGTGCCGACCGATTCGTTTGCCCAAAGCGGCCTGGAGGGGTTATCACCGGAATTTCCAAGCACGGAGGAAATACAAGATACTATTGAACAGCCTCTACGAATACAAGCAATAACTAGTAGCCCGCAACCGGGCGAGACCGTACAGATATCGTTGAATCATTACGGCCGAAGTTATTTGGACAGCTCTAACATCACCTGGATAGTCAATGGTGAGGAATATGAAAGCGGGGTCGGTATGAAACAGATATCCATTGAAGCAGGAGGTCTGGGAAGCGTCTATACTGTAAAAGTCGTAGTTAACAGAGGCTCTGAGATAGAAGAAACCCAAACCATAACTTTCTCTGTCGCTAACATAGATCTTTTGTGGGAAGTAGTTGATTCATATACTCATCCGTTTTATAAAGGCAAGGCACTGCCAACCATGGATTCCGCAGTTAGGATGGTGGCAATACCACAAGTAAGCAACCAAAGTGGAATGTTGCCGGCAGAAAACCTAATTTACAACTGGAGCAAAGACGGGGGTCGAAGAGCTTCAGATTCCGGCTACGGTAAAAACTCTATTTTGGTACTGGCACGATTTACGAGAAAAACTCATTCCGCGGAGGTAGAAGTGGAGGACCCACAGTCGGGCTCAAGATGGTCTACGTCCGATTCGTTCAGACTAACTGAGCCGGAGGTTCTTTTCTATCGAAAAACTCCCCTTGGCGGTATTCAGTACGAAAGGGAAATCTCAGAGAGTATTGATCTAGCACAAGGAAGCAGTTCTACGGTTGTTGCCGAGCCACACTATTTTAGCAATCAAGACTCCCTTGAATACACCTGGCGGCTTAACGGCAGGAGCGTCAGAGAGACAACCACTTCAGGCAATACTGAACTACCGCTTGTTTCCGAACAAAGCGGAACTTCAGAGATAGATCTACACGTAACCAACAATGACAATATTTTTCAAACCGGCGACGGCTCTGTTGAAATAATTACTCCTTAATGTATGAAAAAATTACTCGCGACCTTGTTCTTGGCGTTCGTTGTACTTTTTTCTCCAATGCCAGCATTGGCACAAGGAGATGATGGATATGTGCTCCTCGCCCCTCTCCCCGGTCTTGATGTGGATGACATAGAGAGTAGTGACAATCCTTTGGGTGAATATCTGAAGATCGTGTACAGACTTGGGGTTTCTTTGGCTATTCTGTTTGCCGTGGTGGCGTTGATATTTGGTGGTGTACAGTATATGACGAGTGACTCTGTTACTACCAAGGGATCTGCCAAGGATACTATCACCGCGGCTTTGGTTGGTTTGCTTTTGGCTGTGGCTAGTTATGTGCTTTTGTTTCTCATTGGGGGAGCGGGGACTGTTACTATTAGTTCTGACTTTGGGAGTTTGCCGTGGATTGAGCCGCCGCCTCAATCTGAAGACAGCGACGACTCCGTAAGAGTTGACGACGAAGATCCGCCGGAAGGTGGCGGCGGAAGATAGATGTTATATGTCTGAAGTACAGTACACCTCGAAAGCTAAAGAATAAGGCGTATAACTTCTCCGAATATTTCAGAAGTAGAGACACTGGATTCAGCTTCATTTTTGGTTGCTGTAACAGGGGCACAGATTGGCTAACGTATCCACTTGTACTTAACATTTTTATATTCTATATCTGATATAATCATCATATGGACCAAGGAGAAAATCGACAAAATATCCTTATTATTAGCGGAGTGATCGCTTTGATCATAGCTACGATTGCCGCTATATACTTCGTTTTCTTTTATGACGGAGGCGGCGAAGAAAACGGCGAGCCACCGACCTTCGGAGAGACAAGCGAAACGAGAGAAGGAACAAATCCCGAAAGGGAAAGTGACCGCGAAAGCGGCTCCGGGGTGTTTGACCCCGAATCTCGCTTGCGACTAGTGCACGAGGAGCCGACAGCTGGGGCAACTACTGTATTGAAAGGATCTGAGCCACCCACAAGCGATGAGACAGAGACAGACACAACAAAAGACGAATTTGTACGCCTACTGGAGCGCGAATCGTCTCACGTGTTTGACGTTGATCTTGAGTCTCTCGAGAAGGAAAGACTATCTAGTACGACAATACCGAGAATACACGAAGCAATTTGGACCTCCGGAGGCGATCGTGTAATTTTGCGCTATCTCGATGAAGACAATCAGACCATCAAAACCTATACGGCTGCGCTCGTGGAAAAAGAGAGTGAGCTAGAAGCCGGAGAAACACCTTTTGAGCTCAGTGGAGAATTTTTGCAGGACGACATACCACAATTGGTTTCCTCACCGAAAGGTAGTGAAATATTTTGGCTTGACAGCGCCCCTACGAAAACGACGGGAATTGTCTCCGCTCCTGATGGTACAAACCAGAGCGCCGTATTCTCATCATCATTCTCAGAGTGGTTACCGCAGTGGTTCTCTTCGGGTACAGTCAATATGACAACAAAAGCCAGTGGACGTACCGATGGTTATTCATACGACCTTCCTATCTCCACCGGCCAGCTGGAAAGAAATATTGGCGACGAGGAAGGACTGACCACCCTCACTAATCCCGACGGGAGCTACATTCTCTATTCGGTCAGCGGAAGGAGCAACCTAAGTGTTCATATATACAACACTGCAACCGGAAATTCCCGCGATCTTTTCATAGAAACACTGCCAGAAAAGTGCGTGTGGGCTGATACCGAGACGGCTTACTGCGGAGTGCCGGAAGATATTGGATCGGGAATGTATCCGGACGTTTGGTACAAGGGGCAGACTTCTTTTTCGGACTCTATATTTGAGATAGACGCGAGTGAGGGCAACGCGCAAGAGATCTATTCTCCAAGTGAGACGGACAGTGAAAACATTGATATTTATAAACCATTCATATCTGAGAGCGAAGAATATTTGATATTTAACAATAAAGCAGATATGAGTTTGTGGGCGTTTTCTTTGGACCAGACAGAGGAATTAATAATCCCCGGAGTAGATGAAGTTGATGGACTATAAGAGGCAAAGCATAAACATGAGATACGTACGTTCTACCGTTGCTTATATTTTTATTTTCGCTTTCCTTGTTATTCCGGCGTTCGCTCTAGTTTCTTCTCCTACACCGGCGCTGGCGCAGGAAGACGAGGGATACAGCCTCCTCGCCCCTCTTCCCGGTCTTGAGCCAGGTGATGTAGAAAATAGTGAGAATCCTTTGGGTGAATATCTGAAGATCGTGTACAGACTTGGTGTTTCTTTGGCTATTTTGTTTGCCGTGGTGGCGTTGATATTTGGTGGTGTACAGTATATGACGAGTGACTCTGTTACTACCAAGGGATCTGCCAAGGATACTATCACCGCGGCTTTGGTTGGTTTGCTTTTGGCTGTGGCTAGTTATGTGCTTCTTTTCCTTATTGGGGGAGCGGGGACTGTTACCGTTAGTTCTGACTTTGGTAATTTGCCGTGGATTGATCCGCCGCCAGGAGAAGGACAGCCCCCTCCGGACTTTGATACATTTTGTACTGGCGATATCACCAATACCGAAACAAATATTCCCGTTGATAACGTAAGCGATCTTCCGTTGTGTCCGGGGAGTCACCCCGATTCAGTGCGTAATTGGGATGGCGTTAATTTTACACAGGATGAATATATTGACTTTTATCGTGGTCCGGGGGACGCTTCCGTATGTCAAATTGTCGGCGGCGAAGTACAGGTCGGTACAACGGACGAAATACCATTTCGACTTACTGTTGATATGAGCGAATGTGAAGCCGCTGCTGACGAGCTGTTTGAGCCTGGTACGCCCGAGCAATGTTTCCAGGATGAGCTTCGAAGGCCATCAACCACCGAACAAAGACAAATGTTCTGTGGTAACGCGGACATAACCGAAGATATATCTGGAGATAGTTTTGACAATGACGCACATTACAGCGTTGAATTTGCCGCTGATAGTTTGAATGACCAAAGCCAATCTCCAGGGGGCTGCTATCTTCTTTCTGAAGATGAAGATGTGGACGAAGTGGAAGCGGTTATCTCAGAAGAGTGCTCTGATGTGGGCGGAAGACTTGTTTTCGATTATAGTAACGTCTCATCCGAATTTGGAAGTTACTATTGTGTAACAGAAACAGACGAAGCAACCTGTGAAGAAGAGGCTACGAGTCCATTTCCTGTGATCGAAGAATTGGACTTAAGTGATGCGGAGTGGGATGAGGCTTTTTGTGACGCAAACCCGGAAACACTTGATTCAATTCCTGCATTTGAAGGCGCAGGGGAAGAAGCGCGCAAAGAACTCGAGGAGCTTTTTGAGCAATTCGCAAACGAGATGGGCACCAGGGCTTACCAAACAAGCGGATACTATAACGACGAAGAATATATAGAGAGTCAAGGTAAGTACCACGCCGGAATAGATATCAGAACAAATAGGGATGATGTTAGTACAATTTCAAGTCCAGTTAGCGGCGAAGTACAAATTATGAGAAATATGGATACTGGGTGTTACGCGGAGGGGAGCGGGAGAACGGCAAATGATAAAGTAGCAATTGTGGATGAAAATGGCAGAGCGTGGATCCTGACTCACATAGAACTTGGTGACGTCTCCACGGGTGATCCAATTGAAGCCGGAGATGCGATAGGCTTTAAGTCAGATAATCCGGGATACAATTCGGGTGGTGGAACATGCGATACATTTAAACCACATCTACACCTCGAGACATTTGAGAACGATAAGTGCATCTTCGGGGAAAATGATAGCGACAACTGGTCCACTAAAAACGGCTGCCCAAACTCCGGCTTTCTTGATGTTTCACCGGAAAACCTCGACCTTATTAAAGATAAAACTATGTGTCCTTTGCAAGCTTACTGGGAGACAATTACCGGGGAGAGTTAATTAGTCCGCCGGCTCTATAACCACATAGCGTTTTCTGCCTTGGCCTTCGGATCGAGTTTTTATACCTTCTATGGTTTTGGCTACCGCGTGAACGATCATTCTTTCGTAAGCGCTCATACTGGAGAGGGGCAGTTCTTTTTTGAAAAGCTTTACGCGCTCGGCAATGATCTTTGTCTGATTGCGCAGACCTTCTAAAAGCTCTTTTTGATAATCATTTACATCTATAATAAAAGAGAGGTCTTCGGAACCCTCGTGGTTTTCTTTAATATGTTTTAAAAGCGTATTGAGCGCCTGTAAATTATCCCCGCGAGGACCTATCAAAAGCGGCGAGTCATCTTTAGAGATAATATTAAAGCGATTTATACCAATACTATCATCCACCTCGTCTATTCTCTCAAATGAAACAAGCATCCTCGTCAGGATCTCTTCGAGAAGTGTTGAAACTGGAATATCTTTTTTCATAAAGTTTAGGACTCTTCACGAAGTCGCCTTTTTACGAAGAGTTCTTGAGCGATAGAGACAACACCGCTTACTATGAAGTAAATGGCGATAACTCCGGAAAGAGAGTAGGCGATAAAACCTATAATAATAGGAAAAACAAATCGCATTTGTAGATTCATACTTTTAGCAAGTTCGTCCTTGAAAGAGGGTTCTTTTGGCTTTTCTTCTTTTTCCTCTGACTGGCCCTCTTTTGTATCGTCAGTATTTTTCTCTGCTTCGTTCTTTTTGGTTGAAAGCAAGAAGTGCGATTGTAGGAATTGAGTGCCCGCGGCTATCAGAGCAAGGACTACGCTTTTCTCGGAGAGGTCAAATGTTCCCAAAAAGTGCATGTTTACGGTATCAGGTGTGGGCACGAACGAATAAAGAACTTCCGGGTCTATTTCGGGCAATCCGCCACGAGTAAAGACAAAATAAAGAGCAATTATTATCGGCATCTGTACCAAAAGAAGAAATATGCCGGAGAAAGGGTTTACCTTGGCTTCGCTGTATACTCCCATCATTGCCTTGGCTTGTTCTTCACGATTGTCTTTATACTTCTCCTGAATTTCCTTTATTTTCGGCTCAAGGGTTTTTAGTTTGATCTGAGCTCGAGTGGCTTTTATGGAAAGGGGAAGTATTATGAATTTTACGGCCAGAGTGAGAATGATCACCGCTATCCCTACGTCAGCCGCGGGGACAACTTCAATTAAAAGAACTAAGGCGTTATAAAACGGCTGGTACAGCACCGCGTGAAAAAAATCTCCTAACATATTGACCCATTCTACCAGAAGAAAGGGCTATATCAAGAATTTAGGGCTATATTTTGCGACAAAGGTCTATAACTTCGTTTTGTATTTCTGTTTTGTCTTTTTTTACTGCTTGCTTTTTAACTGAAACCAGAATATGAACCAGGGAGTTGTTCAAGTTTTCACAGTGTTGAAATCCGTCATATACTATTCGGCGAAGTTTGTTGCGATCAACGGCTTTTTTCGCAACCTTTCTTGAAACAGCCACAGCCGCTTTGAATTCGCGGGAGGTGACAAACCGCGCGAACAGGGAAGGTGTGTGTATAACCTGCGAACTTCCTTCTATAAGAGCATCGCACTCTTTTCGTGTTAATCGTTTTGCTTTGGGTATCATAAAAACAATTATAGTTGAGTATATTCAAAAAACCCACCTTTTAGAAATTGGCGGGTCTCTCGAATTACAAATTTAAAGCGCTACTACACCGACAATTTCTTGCGGCCTTTTTGCCTGCGACGAAGAATAGAGCGCCTTCCTCCTGAAGTTCGCATACGCTCTAAAAAGCCGTGTGATCGCTTTCTTTTTCGTTTCTTAGGTTGATAAGTTATTGACATAGATTTTGCTTTACGAAAGGAATGTTAGCTCACTTTGCTAAAACAGTCAATCGTTTTGGCTCGTGCTGGTGCTATTTTCCCATTTTTCAACGAGATATCCACAGGTTTTCCACAAAATTATCACCGAATAGAAAAATAAGGGCTTCCAGTGGGCTTATCAGGGCCACATTTTCTTATCTTATCCACAAGTTGTATACTATGAGTATTAGCCGTTAACGCCTTTTGCCTGCTATGAACATTAAAGAGCTCTGGGATAGCGTGCTCGTGGAGATAGAACTATCTGTTTCGAGCGCAACGTTTAACACTTGGTTTAAAGATACCCACATACAAAAACACGAAGATGGAATAATCTACATTTCTGTACCGAATCAATTTGTCCGCGACTGGCTCTTTAACAAATATCACAAAACAATACTTAAAGCGGTACGAGACAGAGCTGGAGAAGTTCGCAACGTAGAGTATGTAATAGGCAAGCCGGCAAGAACACAGAAGCAGAAAACATTTCGCGAACAGCCAAGGGGAGGGGAGTTGCCGTTTGAGGATGTTTATATAAACAAAGAGGACAATCTGAATCCTCGGTACGACTTTGATTCCTTTGTGGTTGGTCCTTTCAATGAACTGGCGTACGCCGCGGCTCAGGCGGTTATTAAAAAACCCGGCACCACATACAACCCACTCTTTATATACGGAAACACGGGGCACGGCAAAACTCACTTGATACAAGCGATCGGTAACAAGATGAAGGAGCTCTATTCGGGAAAGAAATGTTACTACCTGACCAGTGAAAAGTTTGCTGTTGATTTTCTAAACTCTATCCAGGTCAATCGTGTAAACGCATTCAAGGAAAAGTACAGAGACTACGATGTCTTGATAATGGACGACATACAATTCCTATCAAACAAAGACAAAACTCAAGAAGAATTGTTCCACCTTTTCAACGCCCTTTATGACGCAAATAAGCAAATAGTATTCTCCAGCGATAAACATCCGAACTACATACAAAACCTTGAAGAGCGTCTAAAGTCGCGCTTTGGCGCGGGAATGATCGTAGACATTCCTCCTCCAGATCATGATTCTCGAGTAGCGATAATCACAGCCAAAGCAAAGCATTCTAATTTTTCGCTTTCTCGAGAATCTGTAGAACACCTTGCCTCTGCCGTAGAGGGAAATGTTAGAGATCTCGAAGGTATACTCAATACCGTCATTATGCAGGCGGAAATGAAGGGTAGAGACTTGGATATTTCCGAATTGCAATCCATAACCAAGACCTCGGTTAAACCGAGAAAACAGATCGCTATCAAAGATGTTATAAAAACGATTTCGGAATTCTATAACATTGATGAAAAGGTTATCTTTGAGAAAACACGGAAAAAGGAGGTTGTGCGACCGAGGCAAATGATAATGTTCATATTAAGAGAGGATTTTAAAATTTCTTTTCCGTTGATTGGACAAAAGTTGGGAGGTCGAGACCATACAACCGTTATTCATTCCTGTGACAGAGTGCGAGAGGAGTTAAAGAATAACTCCGAGATATACAATGAACTGTCACAGATACGCGCTATGCTTTAGGTTTGTGCATATCTATGTTTATAACTTTGTATAACTATGTGGAAATATGACCAAAATATGTTGAAAGAAAGTTGTTAGTAATTGGGGATAGGACAAAGTTCCACTATAGATATACACAATACACATTTATATTCACAGTTAGATCAACAGTTACAGAAACAAAAATAAACCTAAACAAAGCAACAATAGAGTTCGTATCCACATTTTCACAGACCTAATACCAACAATAAGATAAAGATAAAAATATGAAGATAGAATGTGTACAAACCAAACTAGCCGACGCATTAAGAAAAACAGAAAGGATAGCAGGAAAGCATGCATCTCTTCCAATTCTGTCTTCTGTTTTACTTGAAGCTAAGGATGGGATTCTATTAGTAAAAAGTACTAATCTAGAATTAGGAATTGAAATTTCCCTTCCGGTTAAAGTAGAAAAGGAAGGAGTCGTGGCTATTTCAGCTCAATCTCTCGCCTCTTATGTTTCTTCTCTTCGTGGAAAAAGTATTACCCTGGAAAGCGAAGACAAGACCCTTCTGGTTGCCTCAGAGAAACAACACGCGACTTTTAATACCTTTGATCACTCAGAGTTTCCAACTATACCTAGAATAAAAGGAACTTCTGTTCATTTCAGTGCTGAAAAACTACGCGCGGGAATAAAGTCAGTTGTGTACAGCGCCTCCGTTTCTTCTGTTAAACCTGAATTGTCCAGTGTGTATATATCAGGTACCGATGACAATAACTTAGTTTTCGTTGCGACAGATTCTTTTCGTTTAGCGGAGAAGAAATTATCCGAAAAAGAAGCTCACTCTGTAGAGCCGGTGCTTGTCCCGCAAAAAAATGTTTTAGAAATAGAGAGGATCCTTGAGGGAGTTGACGGTGAAGTTGAAATGATCTTCGGAGATAATCAGATAGCTATTGTAGATAATTCCTTTTATATAACATCACGAATAGTTGATGGAGTATTTCCCGACTACGCAAAAATTATTCCGGAAGGGTATTCGACTAAAGTTACAGTTCTAAAACAAGACTTAATTGACGCCTTTAAGGTTTCAACTATTTTTTCCGGAAAAACCAATCAAGTGACGTTTGACATAGATCCCGAGAAAAACTTGATGATCCTCGAAACCAGATCAAGCGAAGTTGGGGAGAATAAAGCAGAGTTGGATGTTACCGCTGAAGGAGAGCCGCTGTCAGTTAATTTTAACTATAGATACATCACAGATAGTTTTCAGGCGATTCCGGAAGAATCGGTTGAATTGCTTTTTAATGGAGTATCACGGCCGCTTGTGGTTCGTGGAGTTGGTTCGAAAGACTTTACCTATATTGTAATGCCTATGAATAAATAACTCTCTTTAGATGAAGGATATATCATCGTTTCTGGCACGCTATAAACGTCTCACACCGCCGAATATGGCAATACGTGACTCTGTGGTCAGTCTTTTGGAAAGTAGACTGTCCTACGAGATCTCAAGAGAGCAAGTCAAGGTAAGAGGAAGAATTGTATATATTAATTGTCCTTCTATTGTTAAGAGCGAGATTTTATTCAATAAAAAAGAGCTCATTGAAGAGCTTCTTAAAAATATCTCACCTCACGTAATAGACGATATTCGCTAGTCTTCTATTTCTACTTCAAAACTTCTCATTATTTGTTGATCGTCGTGGTCGTACACGGTGATTTCTAGGGAGTAAACGCCCTCGTCAAGATAATAAGTTTCAAAGGTGAATCTGAAAGCCTCTGTAGAATCCACATTACTCTCCTCTCCAAAAACAGCTTCTGCTTTTTCTATATCAACAGATCTTGAATCTACGACAAATTCCATTTCGTCTCCTATATCATAAGTGCTGTTAAGTCCCTCAACCTCGAAGTTGGCTTCTACGTCTTCATTACTATTATTTTCATCTTCCTCCTCTTCGTTTTCATCTTCCTCAATTTCTATTTCCTCATCTTCGGTATCGATAATCTGTCCTCTACTCCACACGCTCACCGGATATTCCCAGTAGCTGTATTGAGAGATCGAGTTAGGGTTAGAAGGTACCGGACCGCGAGGATTAGAAGGGTTTGTCCAATGGAGAATGGAATGTACTCCGCGATCGATGATCCTTCCGCCGCTTATAATTCCTCCGGTATAAGATCCGGTCAATATAGGTTTATTGATATCTGAATAATCCTTATTTGGTTCTCTGAAAGTCTCACCCGGGTACTTTTCAGTTACAATATCAAGAATTTCTCGCCACAAAGGAGAAATGACATAAGTGGAAACTCTTCTCACGATAGGATCGTTGTTGTTGTTACCACCCCAAATACCGAGTGACATATCTGTGTTGTATCCTATAGTCCAGACATCTCGATAATTATTGGTCGTACCGGTTTTTACCGCTATATTAGGATTCGGGATATCGAGAGCCGTACCAGGTCCGAAGGTTCCTACACGCAAGCCTCTGTCAGAAAGTATATCTGTTATTTGTAAAGCGTTCTGTTCGGGCAATACTCGTTTGCTGTCTTTTTCAAACTCTTCTATTTTTTCTCCACTTCTATCTTCTATCTCTAAAATTCCGGTTGGTTCATAGTAGATGCCTCCGTTGGCGAAAACTCCGTAAGCGTTTGTCATTTCAAGAAGTTTAACCTCGCCGGATCCTAAAACGAGCGAGAGATCCGCGTCGTCGTTATTTAGAGTAGAGATCCCCATATCGTTGGCGGTTTTGATGGTATTACGTGCTCCGGCTAAATATAGTGTTTTTACTGCCGGAATGTTTTGTGAGGCGGCTAGAGCTTGGCGCATAGTTACCGGTCCGGGGTAGCTAAAGTTATAGTTTTCGGGGGAAAAACAAGGAGATTCTTTTCTTGTTGTTTCGTGCGGCTCACAGTTCGTTGAAAACTGTGTGCGCAGGTTGAAATATTACTGATTCAGGCGTATATCCGTTTTTAAAGGCAGTAGCATAGGCAAACGGCTTAAAAGTAGAGCCGGGCTGGCGAGAGCGGGTGGCGACATTTACGGCGCCGTCTATGTTTTCGTCGTCATATTTACGCGAGCCAACCATTACTATTATTTCTCCGCTATTTGGATCTGTAACCACAACAGAAGCGTTTTCCATATCAAACTGTTCTTGGTGGTCTATTATGTATTCATATACTCTTTCCTGAATTTTCTCCTGTAGTTCATAATCTAGTGTTGTGATTATGTCTAGTCCGCCTTCGCGTATTAATTCTTTACCATATTCGGTTTCTAGTTTTTCTAGGATATAAAAAACAAAATGCGGAGCTTTTATACCAGTTCCGGCAATTCCGTTAAAGTCCACGTCTTCCTCTTTTGCTTCCTCGTATTCTTCTCTAGAAATGTAGTTACCTTTCAACATCTTTGACAACACAGCGTTTTTCCGAGCTTCTAGTTTCTCGGGGTTATTTAGAAAATAAGTGGGTGCTTGCGGAAGCGAGGCCAAATAAGCTGATTCAGCTATACCAAGATCCTTAGCTGGTTTATCAAAGAACGCTTGGGCCGCTTCTTCTGCGCCATAGATCGTTCCGCCGTAGGGTATCTCATTCAAATAGAGTGTTAGTATTTCGTCCTTAGAGTATTCATTCTCTAGCTTTATAGCCAGTATCCACTCCTTGACTTTACGGGACAAGGTCTTCTCGTTTGTTAAAAGAGAGTTCTTGATAACTTGCTGGGTTATTGTAGATCCACCCTGAGCGTACTCGCCTGCTTTTATATTAGCGAAAGTAGCGCGAAAAATAGCGGAAAAATCAATCCCAATGTGATTATAGAAATCTTGATCTTCAATGGCTAAGGTTGCCCCGCGGATGTTGTCTGACATCTCATCAGAGTCTATTACCGTGCGGCGGATATTCGCGTGTGCGTCATAAAGAAGCACTTCGCCTGTGCGATCGTATATCTTTGTAGACTCTTCCACCTTTCTGGTTTCAAAGGCGGAAATGTCAGGGATGGAAAGAGTAGACGCCCAGAGAAGACCTCCGGATATAACCAACATTACAAAGGCAAAAATGCCAATAAGAATATTCCTTTTTTTGAACCTTTTTTTACTCATGAGAAATTAAAGACGATACTTTCTATACAGATTACTAAATAATACCACGAACACAACGCTACTCGATAGAAATACATCTATTTATACCGCTCAAATTTGTTTTGAATTGCGATTTTTGTGCTATAGTGTCGGATATATGGCGACTGAAGAAAATACAGAAATAGAACGAAAACTTGCCGCTATCGAGACCGTTCTCTCAAGGGGCGTGGAAACGTTCATAGATCCGGACGGATCGTTCAAGCAAAAACTTACAGATAAAGTTAAAGGAGAATACGATAAAGACATAGTTGTAAAGCTAGGAGTTGATCCGACTCGACCGGATATTCACCTGGGGCACGCCGTCGGTCTCCGTAAGTTGCGCAAATTTCAAGAGCTCGGCTGCAAGGTAGTTTTCATAGTTGGAGACTTTACCGCTCAAATAGGCGACCCAACAGGAAAAAACAAGGTTCGTCCGGAAGTACAACAAAAGGAAGTGGAGAGCAATATGAAAACCTTTCTGGAGCAGATCGGTAAAATTCTGATTTTGGACAAAACAACTTTTTCCTGGATTCGGAACTCAGATTGGTTTCTTTCTCCGGAAGACCTAGCTGCTGCACCAAAATCTCGGGTAAAATTGAACACGACAATAGAAGGCAAAAAGGCAACGGCAAACATACCGGCAAACTCCTTTGTCGGGAAAGCGCTCTATTTTGAATCGAGTCGTATGCAGAAGACGCATCTAAAGAAAGAGCAAATCTACGCAATTACACTCAGAAGCTTTCTTTGGACGCTAAAACACACCACCCACGCTCAGCTCATAGAGCGGGATATGTTCAAAAATCGTTTAGAAGACGGAGAAGAACTCTATATGCACGAGATGATGTATCCTATTTTACAGGGAATTGATTCGTATATGCTCGCCAAGATATACGGCTCCTGTGACTTGGAAATAGGGGGCACAGATCAGACCTTTAATATGTTGCAAGGGCGCAATGTAATGCGAGCGAACAAGACAGACCCACAAGCGGTGCTTTCTTTTGACCTTATAGAAGGCACTGACGGCTCAGAGAAAATGAGCAAAAGCAGTGACAACTACATCAGTATCACCGATGCTCCTAACGATATGTACGGCAAGGTTATGTCCATCAAAGACCATTCAATTGGTAACTATTTCCGACTGGCCGCTCTTACTCCGCTTAGAGATGTAGAAAAGATCGAAAAAGACATAGAGGAAGGACTCACTGCATCCGCGTGATGCCAAGATGCGTCTAGCGAGAGAGATAGTCTCAATTTATCACGGAGAAGAAGCGGCAGAAAAAGCCGAACAAGCGTTTGTAAATACTTTCCAGCAGCACGAAATGCCCGAGGAGATGGACAAAGTGTTCGGTTCAAAAGGAGAGCCTCTCTCCGATATTTTGGTTCGCGGAAATGTAGTAGCTTCAAAATCTGAATTCAGGAGACTAATAGAAAGTGGCTCTATAAGAGAACTGCCGTCAGAAGAAAAAATAACCGATCCTTTTTATTCCGTGGAAGAAGACCTTAAGCTTAGGGTCGGGAAAAGAAAATTTGTTGAAGCGGTTGTTTCTAGGTAAGGAGATAAATAAATACATCGTACGCAAAACAAAAATTCGCCCCAAAGGGCGAATTTTTAAAAATCGTCTCTGTCGTCATATTCCCACGGATCACCGGCTTCCTCTTCGAACGCATCTTCCTCGTCTTCCTCGGACTCCATCTCAAGATCATCTTCGTTGAAATTCATTCTATCAAAGGCGTTTTCTTCTGCTTTCTCGTTATTCATAATTTCGTCGTCTTCGTTTTCAAATGAGAAAAAGGGAAGGTTTGTAGAAAATGAATTCATATAGCGCGTAATTTTTATGTCTAATTTTCAGTAATTGTGGCAAGTTTTGCATTAGTTGTAACAGAAGAAAAATTTTTTGCAAGAGATTTTTTCAGCCCTATTTAAAGGTCTCGAGTTTTCTTTATAGCGAGGTGGGTTAGCCCCACCGCTATAGCGTCATACTCGTCATCAAGCATTTTTTTATCTGATCCATTCTTTGGGTTTTCTATGATAAGCGGGATCATTTTCATCATTTCTGTTTTTGTAGATCGACCGTTGCCGGTTATGGCTGTTTTGATCTGCAGAGGAGTATATTCAAAAACCGGCATTTTGTTTTCCATAGCTACAAACTCTAAAGCCCCGATCACTTTGGATACATCCATTGCTGTCTTTTGATTATTTTGAAAGAAAAGCTTTTCTATAGCTAATTCATCCGGAGAAAATTTGTTTATCGTTTCTTTGAAAGTAGAGACAATAGAAAAAAGTCGCTCCTCAAAAGACGACTCTCGGTCACTGTGAACACACTCAGAGAAAAGTATAGCTTCTTTGCTTGATCCGGTTTTTTCTAGCACCGCGACCCCCAGACGATCGTACCCGGGATCAATTGAGATAACTTTCATGCTGAGAGTATAGCACGGGCAAAGTTCTATTCTCGGGACTTATGATCTGTTTGTAAACACCTCTTCTATCTCCTCGCTTTCGTTTAGCGAATCAATTATTTCTTCCAGTTTCTCTTCGTCTTCCTCGGATAGATCTATTGTCGTATTGGGCATATATTCACCCTCTTCTTTGGCGAAGGCCCAACTGGCAGCGCCCGGCTCTGCTAGGCTGAGGCCGTTTTTGGAGAGCAAGTGCTTTATTTCAGCCGCGGTACGGTTTCTGTTGTCTGTAAGCGCGGTAATTATGATCGCTACGCCGCCCGGGCCATAAGCTTCATATACCACCTCTTCCATAGCAGCCGTATTTGGATCGGTTGCTTTTTTTATGGCTCTGTCTATATTTTCGTTCGGCATATTGTCTTTTTTAGCGCTGTCGATAACAGCCTTTAGTCCCGGGGAGTTTACGTCTCCGCCGGCTTTTTTTGCTTCCACGTCTATCATCTTTGCGTACTTTGAAAATATTTTTGATTTCTGCGCGTCACTGCTCGCTTTTTTGTGTTTTATTTTTGACCATTTGTTATGTCCTGACATAGCGGGGGTACTATATCATGTCTATAAAAAATTAAGAATGTTTTTCGTTCTAGTTGTTTTGATGCCTGGAAGAGATCGAAATACCAGACGACGGCCGGGGGCCATTTTCGTTTGCTCCTTTTGTTCCCGGAAGAAGTGCAAGAACCAACAACACTAGAGGCGCAATAGGGGGAAAGATCAAAAGTATACTCCAGCCGGGGCTTTGGTTTGCGTCATATAAACGTAATACACAAAGGCGTATAGTAAAGTAAATCAACAAAAGAAGCGGAAGAAGTACAATCATGTCACCACTTCCGTAATTATAAGTACCTGAAGCACTTTGCGTATATAAGAACCCGAGCAGGCCGACAGCAAGTATGCCGACGAAAAACGTAATCCTATTGATGCGACCCTTCCCTAAAAAAAGCGTTTTCATAAAATCATTCTTAATGAGTAACGCCTCCATGGTATCACGGGGCATAGCGAGGTGCCACTCGAGTACCCACATGTCTTAGGTAATGACTTTTGGTGCTTTACCAGAGAATACACGGCTTAAAATATTTACTTTAAGCGAGAACAGTGCCCAGTGTTATTGTAGTAGTTGCCCCAAGAGCGTATTTTTTTCTTTAAATCGACTGTGGATCAAAACAAATGCTTTTTTAAGTTTCTTTTTACTTTCTCGATAAGAACACTCCAAATGTACCAAAACCATTACGAAGTATTGACAGAAAAAGTTTTTCAGTGTAAAAACAGGATAGATTGATCTCATCGTGAGATCAATAGTGTCTAGGGGCCGAATGCGGCTCAGATCCAAGGAGGATCGAATGTTCGATGTACGCTTCAAAACCGTTCCGTTCTTCTTTCTCGTCCTTTTTGCACTGGCTGTGTTGTCGGCTTGTTCTTCTGAGGTGGATAACCATAGCGTGCCCGAGGCCGTTGACAACTGCCAAGAGGCATCTAATCTGTCGCAGGAAGAAGACGGCGTTGTCAGCGATGCTTGTGTAAACGGTGCTGACAACGGCAGTGTGATCGATGCCGACAACGACGGTGTACCCAATGCCATCGACAACTGTCCAGAAGTTAAAAATCCCAAGCAACTCGACGAGGACGGTGATGGTGTTGGCAACGTGTGCGCCATCGATACCGACAACGATGGTATATCCAACGGTACTGACAACCATCCAGAAGTGTCTAATCCGGCACAAGAAGAGACTTTTTGAGGCGAGTCCTTCTTAAATTCTAACTCCCCCTACTTTGCGATAGCGCAAAGTAGGGGATTTGTATTTTCGAGATACGGGTGGGGCTGTGGAAAACTTTTTCCCACGATACTATATTTATGTCATACAATTAAAAGTGACGAATAGAAAGGACTCTCTACATCGTTTATGGGGTTTATTGCGCAAACCCTAATACACCAGATAAATATACAGTCAAAAATAATTGTAATTTATATATAGCACTAGTTTTATGACTTATAAATGGAACAGACAAGCAAAGTATTTAAAATATGCATTGCTTGTCTCGGGAATTATTTCCCTGATTTTCTTACTGCAGACAGCTGTATCTTCTGTGACAGTCTTGGCTCAGAGTACCGATACGGATAACGACGGTGTGGCTGATGATATCGATAACTGTCCCACGGTTAAGAACCCGAGTCAGATTGATTCTGACGGTGACGGCGTAGGCGATAAGTGTGAGCCTGATTCTGACAACGACGGCATTCTCGACGATATGGACAACTGTCCTACGGTTAAGAATGTGAGTCAGGAGGACGCCGATGGCGACGGCGTAGGCGATGCGTGTGACAGTGACCCTGATCCAGAACCGGAACCGGAACCAGAACCTGAGCCAGAACCTGATCCACCTTCCATTCTGTATATACGTAGTATCATAGATAGCTTCGGCGCTCCGGGGGCAGAAATAACGCGGTGGTCTCGGTCTGTTACCTATGAACCCATTTATTGTACCTACAATGGGTGGTTTACCTATCAATGTGGCTACGATTCGACAGTAAACTGGTCCAAGTCTGGAACATACATAACGACTCGTCGAATAAGGAATTCAAGTTCTTCTGTTCGAAGATATCTAGAAGCAAGTGATACACATAACAATGGAGCCAGTTTCTATGGTTGGAGTGGATGCAGGAACGAATTTACCATCGATAATGGCGCCCAGATATGTGAGGCATATGCGCGCCAAACCACCCAATACGTTACTGCCCAATATGAATCAGTGCCCGACCCCACTCTCAACGCTAACCTGTCCGCTGATCGCTCTTCAGGAACCACGGACGATACATTTACATTCACGGCTAGCGCTACGGGAACCGATACTGGAACCAACGTTTACAGTAGTCCTAGCTGTGGTTCGGATGGAATCAGAGGCAGATGGTCCGGTGAGAACGATAATACTTTCAGTTGTTCATACAGTTCGGCTGACGACAAAACAGCCAGTATAGAAGTAAGCCGCGATACACTTACAAGAACTCCTACGGCCACAGTAAACGTTAGTGTGGCTAAAAGAACTCTTAGTGTTGATAAATACACACCGCGCGGAACAGTTACAAGTACACCCCCCAGAATTAACTGCGGAGTATTCTGTGGAAGTGAGTCTGCCTTGTTTGATAAAGACTCTAGTGTGGACCTCTTTGTAACTCCAGACACCTCCAGAAGCCATCTATTTGATCATTGGTCCGGATCTTGTTCTGGTGGTTCGTGTAACGTGTTGATGTCCTCAGATAAAAGCATCCAAGCCAACTTTCTAGGCCCATACTCCCTAAATGTATCCGGGCCAGCATACGTAGGAGAGGAAACGACATACTACTTCTTACCCGACATGGGTACTCGAGAAAATCCTGACTGCGACCAAACCGGCGTATCTGCGATTACTTCTGGGGTGAGTAGTAACGCCTTCAAGTGTGTATATACCTCCGGTGGCCCTGTCACTGCCTCTGTCGACGTTACACGATACGGAGACAGAATCTCACTCTCTCGCAGTCGAACGGTTGAATACCGACCACCGGAGATCAACTCTTTTACCGCTGATCCGGAATGGGTACGACGCTACTCACCGGAACGCGGAGACAACACCGACGGAGTCTCTGATCTTAGCTGGAGCACTGAAGACGCTACCAGTTGTAGAATGGAAGCAAGTAGTGGCCTAGCCGGCTTCCCTCAAAACGTTCCTACCGAACACAGCTCCTTTGAAGTAACCGAGATCACCGAAACCACTGAATTTACTCTTACCTGTACCGGAGGGGACAGTAGTGAAGAGGCCTCCGCCACTGCTCACTGGCCAACGTGTCGCCGGGGTTCGAGGAATTCAAGTAAAGTACCGCACAAGCACCGATCCACAAAACCCCTACCTCGATCGGGGTTTTGTTACAAAGCAGTCAACCTGGCAGGTTGACTGCTTTGTAACACTCAACCGCGCCGAACTCATTGTTATTGACAAAAGTCGATACTTATGATTTGATGAGATTAATCCAGTACCTTGAAAGGAAGGTTGTGTGATGAAGAAAAAGCTCTTCTTGCTCTTGGCTTCTCTCGCCGTTCTCGTGATCTCGGCTTGCGAAGTTTCTGTTTCGGTTGACGGCGGTTTCTCTGGTTTTGTGCTTAGAGAGGCGTCGTACGTTACCGACTACTCCTATCGCGGCGAGTCTATCGTGTGCGACGATCGTACCACCAGGTTTGAGTACGATATTGCGTACTTTGGCAGTATCGACAGGGTTGAAGTTTACTTACTCGGAGAAGATTCCGGTAGGCGCAAAAGCATTAGTTCTTTCTCGCCAAGCACAAGAGAGAACGAGGAAGGACGGATCTCCGGCTCATTTTCTCTGCGCTCAGAGATCGCTCCTTTGAGAGGTGCTCTGTCTCAAGAAGTAAGCGGAGAAGCGTCTGAGAGCAGATCAAACTTGCAGTCCATTGTTGTTCTTCCCAAAGATCCGGAGATCATAGGATACACAAGACTGTACCTTGAGCTTGATACGGAGTCCGGACGAGAGATCCTCAATAGCAGAGCCATCGAAGTGTTCAATTTCTGTGGCTAACACAACAAACGTCAGCCAAGGACGACCCGACCAGGTCGTCCTTTTTATTATAATAATTTACTTTGAATATCGTCCGGGACGTCAAATCCCATATGCTCATAGGCGCGAGCGGTTACCGTGCGTCCGCGTGGAGTACGCTCGATAAGCCCGATCTGCAGAAGATAGGGCTCATGAACTTCCTCGATCGTAGATTGCTCTTCTGAATTAGACGCCGCGATGGTATTTAATCCGACCGGCCCTCCTCCGAATTTTTCAATGATAGTAGCAAGTACCGCGCGATCGGCGCTTGTAAGTCCCAGCTCGTCTATTTCAAGTAAAGCAAGTGATTTCTCTACAGTGTCTTTGGACAAAGCGGTCTTTGATATCTGCGCTAAGTCCCTCGCTCGCTTGAGAAGATAGTTGGCTGTGCGAGGCGTAAAGCGGGCGCGCTTGGCTATTTCAACCAAACCTTCTTCTTCGGCTTTGATCTCCAAAATTCGCGCGGAGCGCTCAAGTATTTCTTTTATTTCCTCTTCAGTATAAAATTCCAAGCGAAAGACACCGCCGGAGAATCGTGAACGCAAGGGAGCTGATATGCTAGCTATCTTTGTTGTTGCGGCGATAAGGGTGAAGGGAGGTAAATCTAGCTGTATGGTGCGCGCGCTCGGTCCCTTTCCTATTATTATATCAAGGGATCCTGATTCCATAGCGGGGTAGAGGACCTCCTCGACTGATTTGGACAAGCGATGAACCTCATCAATGAACAAAATATCCCCCGAACTGAGGTTGGTCAAAATCGAAGCAAGGTCACCCACCTTTTCAATCGCCGGCCCGGAAGTTATTTTCATCTGGGCGTTCATCTCACGAGCTATCAAATGCGCTAAAGTGGTCTTTCCGAGACCGGGAGGACCATAGAAAAGTACGTGCTCAGAAGGGTGCTCGCGCTCGCGAGCCGCTCGAAGCAGTATCGAAAGATTGTCTTTGATGGACGATTGACCAACATACTCATCCCAAGTATCGGGACGAAGTTTGTAATCAAGGTGTTTATTGGGGCTATTTTGTTCTTCAGTACTTGACATAGTTTTAATTCTATGCTACATTTGCCGCATATTGAGCAGATACGAGGTTCAATAGAAATGTAGTCATTTCTTTATGCTTTTTTGTCTCTGCTTGGTTTTTGACAAACTCAGAACAGAGGTCTCTAGGCAATTGCATCTTTGCGGTTGTAATGGCGTAGCATTGGAGGGCCAACTGGTTTCGCAACTTGTTTTGCGCTTTACTGGTTCGTTACTTACAAGCTGCGCTTAGCGTTTGGTCTATGGCCAAACGTGTTGCCTAGAGACCTTTGCTCTGATTTTTTCCACCGCTTGGCGGTGGTTTTTTGTTAAAGATCGATCACGCGCTTAACTTCCGCGAAGGAAGTAGTGCCGCTGACAATTTTCAAAATCGCGTCCTGCTTCATATTAAGTATTCCTTGCTTCTCGGAAACTGTCAAAACATCGCGTTCACTAGGGCTCTCTACTTTGTGAAAGAGTTCTTCTAATTCTTTTGTAAGCAAAATTACATCAAAGATACCGGTCCTTCCCACATATCCTCGATCGTTACATTGCTCACATCCGACGGGGCTATATACTTTGTACTCTTTGGGACGTTCCACGTTTTCCGGCAGATCGGCAAGTATCTTCTCCACGTATTCTTTTTCTTCAGCGCTCATTTCGCTCTCTTCTCGACAATGAGGACAGAGGGTGCGAACTAGGCGCTGTGCCATAGATACATTTACCGCCGAGCCTATAGTTCTCTGGTTGGCCTCTAAGTCGATCAGACGCGGAAAGGTTCCGGCGGCGGTGTTCGTGTGCAGAGTGCTGAAAACCAAGTGTCCGGTCTGCGCGGCCTGAATTGCGATCTTTGCGGTTTCGCTATCTCGTATTTCGCCGACAAGTATTATGTCGGGGTCTTGACGCATAAGTGAGCGCAAACCGGAGGCAAAAGACAGGCCTTTCTTTGAGGTCTGAGTTTGAACAATGCCGTCAAGGTGGTACTCTATCGGATTTTCTATGGTTATGATCTTGACTTCCGGTTGGTTTACAATTTTTAGGAATGTGTAGAGAGTTGTTGTTTTACCGGAGCCGGTCGGTCCCGTATTCAGAACCATGCCGTTCGGTCTGGAAATTTCGCGCTTCATTACGTCAACGATGGTCGGATGCATCCCCAACTTTTCGAGCGAAGATTGAATAGTCCCGGGGTCCAAGACTCGCAAAACTACGGATTCGTCATTTTCTCCCGGAACCATCGAAACACGAACTTCTATTTCTTTGTCTTTGAGGGAAATAGTAAACCGTCCGTCTTGGGCTGATTTTTTTATATTGAGTTTTACTCCCGAGAGAAGTTTTAAGCGAGAGAGGAGTTGCTTGTGCGTTTTGTTGTCTATATCCAAAACGTCAGAGAGGATTCCATCTAGGCGAAACCGTAATCTGGAAACATCTTCTTCTGGTTCTAAGTGTATGTCCGAGGCATCGGTTGCTAGAGCGGAGGCAATGATCGCTTCGATAACCATAGTCACGTAATACTGCGAATCAGAGTCCAGGGCTTCTTTGACTGCCGCCCTCGCGTCCTCGAGAGTTTCAACCTTTTCCAGATAATTCTCGATGTTTTTTTCAGATATTTCCAACACTCCCGCGCGCGTCTTCGTTGAAGAAGAAATTTCTTTATAAATTTCAAAGGCGTGTTCCAAGCTGGGTTTTGAGACAATAAAGACTTCAACTTCGTAACCCTTCTTTTTGAGTTTCTCTATGACCGTTTCTGTTTCTGGTTTATTTGGATCAGTAACCGCAACACCTAGATGTTTGCCGGACTTGGCAAACGCTACCGCCTTGGCTTCAAGCGCTTTTTCTTCTTCTATGAGACGTACGGCTTCGGCGTCCACCGGTTGTTTAAGCAAGTTGGCGTATTTGAGCCCGTATTTTTCAGAAAGAATTTTGGCTAGATCTTCTTCCTCTTTGGATCGGAGTATTTTAAGATTTTCCTCTTGTTTTTCTTCATCAAAACGGACCATAAGTAATTTGATAGTATCACGAAATTCGCTGTGTTCAACTAGACGTGTTTTTATTTAAGTCTTATTATTATCTTATATTTTACTCCGAGCTTGCTACTATTCCATTATGATCATCCGTTCAACAGAAGAAATGGGAAAAGCAGCAAAACACGTGCTTGACTGTCTTTCCTATGAACGACCCAAAGAAGAAGCGACAATACTTTTGCTTTCAGGTGGGCTGGGAGCGGGGAAAACGACTTTTGCGCAAGCTTTAGCGCGAACTTTGGGAGTAAAGGATCGTGTAGTTAGTCCTACGTTTGTTATACAAAAGGAATACTCGACAGAGCACGAGTACTTTCACAACCTTGTTCACATAGATGCCTATCGGCTAGGTTCTCTATCTGACCTAGAGCTGCTCGGTTGGCACGAAATATTGAAAAACCCTAATACCATTGTGGTTCTTGAGTGGCCGGAGAGAGTGGCGCCCATTGTCGCAAAAGAATCGATCTTTCTGCAATTCCTACAGATCGGCGGAGAGAACGAAAGAGAGATCCTTTTTGAACACAAAGAAAAGCTCTGTTGATAAACAGCAAAGCATTTCTTATTTTTCGTTGGTATAATTTGTGTGTGATCTGATCTGTCCGCTTATAACTTTTAAACAGCACTTTTATTATGGGCAATATACAAAACTATATTAGATCTTCCTCAAGAGACGGGAAGAGCGACGAAGAGATAGCCAACAATCTTCGAGCAGCTGGCTGGCGTGACGACGTGATCGATCAGGCGTTCATACAAGTAGCTAACGACCCTGATGGAGATCTTGAAAGATCAGAGGGAACGCGAGTCAATTTTCTTTATCTCTTGTCGTTCATTTCAGTCTATATTACCGTTTGGGCTTTTATTACAACCGCCTTTGGAGTAATTGATAGTGTTTTTAGTGTTGAGATCGGTCAAGCTGTTATGGAGAGATTGCGCTGGGGAATTGCTTCTTTGGTGGTGGTCTTTCCTGTTTTTCTTGTTACCAATCATCTTATTCGCAAAACCGTAGGAGAGGATCCCAAGGACGTCCATCTAACGGATACGCGCAAAGGACTAACGTATGTGACTCTCTTTGTGGCTACTCTTATCTTTATGATAAGCGCGATTCGTCTCGTCTATGAATTAACTGGTGGAGAATTTATCACGGCGTCCATATTTAAGATCTTAGTAGTTATATTTGTAGCTGTATCGCTTTTTGGTTATTATTTCAACGATATAAAGCTCGGTGAGCAAAACAAATCATGAACTTTAATTTAACCAGATTCGAATTCTTTTCTTTGTTCGCGGTACTCGCTGTAGTGTTGCTGGGCATACTAGCTATGGGCTCACTCTCCAACACCTCCTCTCATAGTCCTCACCGTGGGACTTCATATAACAACGCTGGAGAACTTGATCAAGAGAGAATAGAAGATATTAAAGCCATCACCAGAGCGGTCGAAAGTTTCTCTCAAGAGCATCAACGGCTACCTAACTCACTAAATGAATTAAAAAATAACTCAATATCTTTCGAAGGGTCGATCGTTGATCCTGAAACAAAGGAGCCATATCAATATAGCCAGTATAAAGACGGGTACTTTAATATCTGTGCTAATTTTGCCACTGAGTATCAAAACAACAACAGAAACCAAGCTCATGCTTTGGAGTCGGCGGATACCGCGAATGATTCAAAGGGGAATACTCATATGAACGATAAGTGGTACTACGAACCCGGAGTTTGGTGTTTTGGAAAAGAGGTAAAGACGATTCTCGGCATTAATTAATTCAAAAGACAGGTCGATAGTAACGATAATAAAAAGGTCTTTTTTTGTTACAATAGAGCAATGAAAGACACAAAAAAACGGTTGGTGCTTTTAGATACGCACGCTGTGTTGCATCGCGCGTATCACGCACTGCCGGACTTTTCTTCAAACGCGGGTGAGCCAACCGGCGCTCTTTTTGGTTTGGTTACTATGCTGTTGAAAATAATAAACGAATTAAATCCGGATTACATAGTTGCCACATACGATGTGCCCAAGCCGACTTTTCGCAAAATTGCTTACGAAGAATACAAAGGAACCCGTACAAAAACCGACGATGCCCTGGTTGATCAGATAATACGAAGCAAAGATATTTTTGAGGCTTTTTCTATTCCTATCTATGAAAAAGAAGGGTTTGAGGCGGATGATATTCTCGGAACCATTATTGCCGAATGTCCCGACTCAGAGTTAGAGATCATTATCGCTACCGGCGATATGGACACTCTGCAGTTGGTAGACGACGATAGGGTAAAGGTATACACACTGCGCAAAGGTATAAAGGACACTGTTCTCTATGACGAGAAAGCCGTGATCGAACGTTTTGGTTTTGGTCCAGAGCTTCTGGCTGACTACAAAGGGCTGCGGGGGGACGCTTCTGATAATATTCCCGGCATTCGTGGTATTGGCGAAAAAACCGCCACTAGCTTAATAGTCACCTACGGTTCTTTAGAAGAGATCTATGATGCTTTGGAAAAAAACGAGGAGGATTTTATAAAAAAGACCGGAATAACCGCTCGCATAGTTGGTCTGTTGAGGGACCAAAAGGAAGAAGCTTACTTTTCTAAAATGTTGGCCGAAATACGCCGCGACGCCGAAGTTGACTTCAAAGTTCCCGAGGCTAGCTGGAAAGAAAAAATTGATATAAACAAGGCCGAACAAATTTTTTCTGATCTTGGATTTTCGCACCCTAGGGAACCGCCTAAAGGCCTCTGTGTATGGCGACGACTATGAGGAAAACAAAACAGATGAAAAGGAGGATGCCGACGAGGAAGAAAATGATCTTACGGAAAAGGAAATAGAGGAAACAGCTATAGCTCTTTGGTTGCTCGATTCAACTAAAACCAACCCAACGGTGGATGATATACGTAACTATACAGGCAATCCTTCTTTAGTTGAGGCGCGAGAAAAGATCTTTAATGAGCTAAAGGAGCACGATCTCTATAAGGTTTTTTCAAAGATCGAGAAGCCCCTGATGTCGGTTATTAAAAAAATGGAAGAGCATGGCATCAAGCTTGATGTTGATGAACTAAAAAAGCTGTCAGAGGACTATCACACAAAAAAAGACGCTCTGGAAAAAGAGATATTCGAGATAGCAGGCACTGAATTCAACGTAAATTCACCAAAACAGCTCGGAGAGATTCTTTTCGAAAAGCTTGAAGTTTCAACCAGTGGTATTTCGAAGACCCCCTCCGGCTCGTATTCAACCCGAGAAAGCGAACTTGAAAAACTGCGCGACAAGCACCCCATAATTGAAAAAATTTTCGCATACAGAGAATTGCAGAAACTTTTGAGTACGTATATTGATGTCTTGCCGACTTTAGTGGATGAAAAGAATCGCCTCCACACAACTTTTTTGCAGGCCGGAACAACAACTGGGCGACTCGCTTCGCAAAATCCTAATCTACAAAACATACCCATTAAGACCGAGCAGGGTCGCCACATCAGGAGGGCCTTTATAGCCGAAAAGGGCCATAAGCTCCTTTCTTTAGACTATTCCCAAATAGAGCTTCGTGTTGCCGCCTTTCTTTCTGGTGATGAAAAATTGATAGAAGTTTTTAAAAACGACGGAGACGTTCATAGGGCAGTGGCGGCGCAGGTGTTTGGCGTTCCCGAAGAAGAGGTGAATAAGGAAATGCGAGGAAAAGCAAAGACCATAAACTTCGGAACTCTTTACGGCATGGGAGTAAATGCTATACGTAGAAACTTGGGCACTACCCGCGCGGAGGCGCAACAATTTTTAAATGACTATTTTTCTACCTTTTCCGGACTTCGTGACTTCTTTGAAATGACAAAAGTTTCCGCCAGGCAAAAGGGTTATACCGAGACTCTCTTTGGCAGGAAGCGTTACTTTGAAGACATAAATTCCAGCATCCCATATATACGAGCGAGTGCCGAAAGAATGGCGACGAACGCTCCGATCCAAGGTACGCAATCGGACATTATCAAGCTCGCGATGGTGGAGATAGATAACTGGATCAACAAGCAGGGACTTTCAAAGAAGTGTTATTTTGTTTTGCAAATACATGATGAATTGGTTTTTGAAGTAGAAGAAAGTGAAGTAGAAAAGTGTGCCAAAAAAATAGCTGATATTATGGAAAACATTGTTCCCCTAGAAGATACCGCGGGAATACCGCTAAGAGTTGAGGCGGCGGTCGGAGAGAATTGGATGGAAATGGAGAATATTTAGGTATGCTTTATTTTTTTTATGGCAGAAGAAGTTTTGTTAAGCCTGAATTGAAAAAGATCCGGGATGTTCTTTTGACCAAGAGACCAGATGCACTTCTTTTGTCTTTTGACGACAGTTCCGCAGAACTTGATCTCGAAGAGTTGGCTCTGGGTCGAGGACTATTCGAAACTCGCTATATTGTCGAACTGGACGGTCTTTTTTCTTCTGGAGCGTTTTCGGGGCACGAAAAAGAAGCCGTTAATAGAATGCAAGAGTCAGAAAACGTGTTCTTTGTTTTGGAAGAAGAACTTCCCAAAAAACCATATGAGACTTTGCGCAAAAACGCGGAAAAAACTCTTGAAGAAAAAAAACAAAAGAAATCACAAAAAGAATTCTCGAGCTTCTCTTTAGCGGACGCTTTGGCTAGCCGTGACAAAAAGCGGTTGTGGGTTCTTTTTAACGAGGCAGTAGAAAGGGGGTATGTACTAGAAGAAATACACGGGATACTGTTTTGGCAAATGAAAATGATCGTTCTAGCTCAGAAGACCAACTCAGCTGAAGAAGCTGGTGTAAAACAATTTCCTTACTCAAAGGCAAAAACAGCAAGCAAAAACTATTCTGTAGAAGAGGCGGAAAATGTACTGCACCAGTTAACTAGCGCTCTTGTTGATGCCAGAGAAAAAAATTTACCTCTTGAGCATACATTAGAGCGGGTCATTCTTTCTCTTTGATTGGGTCTTTTTTTTGGCCTAAGTCTCGGGTTATGAAAAAGACCGCTAGCAGAAATACCAAAACAAAAACTATCGCAATCGCCTGATATATAAGAGGAAGAGAGACGCCAAAAGCTAACGCGAAAGCCATCGGAGAAACCCCGATAAGCGTGGCAACTGAATATGGTACAAACCGTATTGGAACAAATAGTCCTATAACATAACTCATGGCGTCGGCCGGGAAAATGACGCGTGAAATGAGAACAGGCAGGAAGGTTCGCTTGCCAACGATCTTTTTTGCGGTTGCCTCGGCCGCGCTGATCGAAATGAATTTTGCTACAAACGGTCTTCCGTATTTACGCGCGAGGTAGTAGGCGATCATTGCTCCGGCTGTCCAGCCGGAAACAGACAAAAGAGCTACCGGTAAACTGCCCCAGATCTTTACCGCAAGAGGTATGAACGGAATTACCGCCATAGGCGCTAGCACAACGCTCGCTATAGAAAGCAAGAAATACAAAAGCATTCCTAAGGGTCCGTCGAGAAAAACCAGGTTTTCTATTTGTTCTCCGTATTTGTAAGAAAGTAAAAGCGCTAAAGCAAAAAGGGTAACGACAAACAGAGCACTTGTCAGCTCCTTTTTGGTAAGTCGACTTTGGCGTAATAACCGAAACACTCTCATATGCACAGTGTACACCGCCAGCTGAGTTTGGCATATAAATAAAAAAGAGCCGAAAGCAAAATCGTTTGCTTTCTCCGTGTCACCTCGCTTTTCTCGGTGCCCCGTCTAGGACTCGAATCTTACAGATTCGGTACAGGTCTCAAATCGTGCTCGCAGAGCTCCGCGCGATCTACTCGACCTTTTCTCGTCCTAGTCGAAGCAAAATCGTTGCCTCCGGTCACCTCGCTTTTCTCGGTGCCCCGTCTAGGACTCGAATCTTACAGATTCGGTACAGGTCTCAAATCGTGCTCGCAGAGCTCCGCGCGATCTACTCGACCTTTTCTCGTCCTAGTCGAAAGCAAAATCGTTTGCTTTCTCCGTGTCACCTCGCTTTTCTCGGTGCCCCGTCTAGGACTCGAACCTAGGGCCGTTTGCTTAAGAGGCAACTGCTCTACCAGCTGAGCTAACGGGGCATTTATGTTTTTATTACTATACTAATTGCTCTATTCTGCGCAAACCCATAAGCCCCTATTGCGCTCAGCTGCTAGAGTAAACTCTTCCTCCTACTTCCTGTTTCGCTACGCTCAACAACAGAAGTTTCTGCTTCGCAGAACCGGATAAAACACAAAGCAGTTTGTGTTTTATCCAGCAGAGCAACGGGGCGTTTATGTCTCTATTACTATACTAATTGTTGCGCTGCACGCAAGTTCATCGTCTGCAAGGTCGCTTGTAATTTGTTTTTTACTCTTTACAATCATAAACAATGAAAACAACAATGCCTCCTCTCTCTAACGTATCTCTTGTTCTTCACGATATTAGAAGCGTACTTAACACAGGTGCTATTTTTCGTACGGCTGAAGCGTTTGGTGTGGGGGAGATAGTCGTCTCCGGATATACACCAGGACCTCTGGATCGCTTTGAAAGAAAGAGGAACGACTTCGGCAAAGTGTCGCTAGGAGCAGAAGACTCAATTCCTTGGCGGCGAATTGGCAAGACACAGGAGGTGATAGAAACACTTAGAAGAGAGGAGAAAGAGCTATTGGTTCTGGAGCAAGACAAAAGAGCAATTGATATACGAGATCTTCGCTATTCTAAGCAAAAGAAAGAGAACATAGCTTTAGTAGTAGGAAACGAAGTCGAGGGTGTAGACCAAAAGTTCATAAAAGCGGCGGATACGATAGTAGAGATACCGATTTGGGGTAAAAAAGAATCGTTTAACGTCGCGAGCGCAGCCGCGATAGCTATTTACGCGCTCTCGGCTCAATAGAGTAGATCAAGAACCGAGTTTTTTGAGTGCCGCGCGAACTCTTTCGCTGGTTTCGGTTATGTCTTTCGGAACTTCGCGCAAGATCTCGCGGGCAGCCTGAGTTGAATATCCGAGGGTTGTCAGCGCCTCTATCGCTTCTGCTTCTTCTTTGTGCGAGCCGTTTGGAGTTGCCTCCGCTTCTCCTATCTTGCCCTTGAGTTCAAGTACTATTTTTTGTGCGTTCTTTTTTCCTATTCCGGAAACTTTTGTTAAGTACGCAGGATCGTTTTCGTGGATCGCCTGTCTGAGCTCATTTAGGGAAGCGATATTCAAAATACCCATAGCTGATTTGGGGCCAATGCCGGAAATATTTAAAAGAAGTTCAAAAAAGTCTAACTCTTCGCTATCGGCAAATCCGTATAGATCCAAAGAATTTTCTCTTACCGCCAAGTGAGTCCACAAACTCACGCTTTCTTTCTCGGCTATTGAGCTGAACGTATGGGAGGAAATAAAAACTCTGTATCCTATTCCTCCGGATTCCACCACAACCTCCTTATCGTTTACAGAGATCACACCTCCTCTAATGCTTCTTATCATACCCATATCATACAGCATCATAATATGCTTGCCAGCGCTTGCGTTCTCTTAAAAAAATTTGTAGTATTACCCGCGTATGCCAATCACCAGAGGAGCAAAAAAAGCAATACGCGTTTCGGAAAGAAAGCGTGTTTTCAACGAGCGCCGGAAGCGTGCTATGAAAAACGCGGAAAAAGAAATGCGTAAACTAATTGAAGCGGGCAAGGCAAAGGAGGCTGAAGCCAAGCTTGCCGATACATATAAAGCTATTGATAAAGCGGCGAAGCGAGGTGTTATAAAAGACAACACCGCCGCGCGCAAGAAAAGCCGCATTGTGAGATCTATTCAAAAGACCAAAGCGTAAATAAAACTTCAAATATTTAGACAAAAAACTCCACAGGAATCTGTGGAGTTTTTAGGTATACTGAAGCAAGTATAGCTTTACTCTTTAAATAAAAAAATAAATGCGACACATAACAAATGTAATACTTATAATTCTTTTAGGGTCGCTATCTGCTTTTCTTAGCGCCTTTCCGTCTTTTTGGAATCAGTATATAAGAGAGGATTGATTCGCCGGTTTTCTCCGAACACGCTTCACAGTTTTTTTCTAGCCGCGCCCCCGTTAGAGACTGCAATTGCAGTATCTTGGTCAATGTCTCTCCCGGGGCTAGTATTTGGTATCGCATTAGTTCTATTTATTTTTTTATGCTTCCGCATGCAAAGGCAGGACCTTGCTAAAGATACTCAGTGTGTTACTGGTAGCTCTACAGCTTGGTTACTTCATAGCCGCAATCTGGGTCGTTGCCGTATTGAGCTTTGCAATAGTTCACATTTCCGGCTTCGTTCTTTCTGGCCGGCTGTGGTGGGTGCTGTGCCTTAATATCTATATCTCTACAAAAGCTTATTCCTTATACACGCAAGTACGGTAACAAAACTTATCTTTTTTGGCGGACTACTAGGATTTGCTGGGTCTAGCTCCTATTTGGCCTGTCATCTGAAAGCTGAATATACTGTACTAGGCACAATGCCAGATTTATCCACATTCGTTTTTATCGCATTTTTACCTCTTTCTTATTTGGCAAATTGGCATGCTTCTCCTGATATATTTTTATGCAAACCAAAAAAGCTCCCTCCTTACCAGCAATGAAATTAAAGCAAGAAAAATAAAAAGTACATCGTGACTATGTCCCTCTCTAAAAATAGATTTAAATTGATGCAACACATACGTGCAATACATTGTTCATTGTGCTCGGGGGAAGTATTTCTGCATTCCTGAGCGCGTTTCCTACGTATTGGAATGTATATAAGAGAAGAGAGCCAAGGAAGATTTTTTGATATCGTATCGCGTCACATTTCCGTTCCAGTGCTTGAGCCTCTCGTGCAGTCACTTGGCTTTCCTGGTCTTGTGCTTGTTGGCGTATTCCTGGTGCTAGTGCGTATGTATGCACCTCTCAATATGACGTTCTTCAAGGCGGTGTTGGCAGTTGTGGTATCTACCACAGCTTATATGATCGCGTGGAGCATCGTGCTGATTTTGTCTTTGTCTCTCCTGCCATTTCTGATAACTTCTGTGGCCGGTTCGGTTGGTGCTTTCTTGCTTCTTCTTGCAATCAAACCCTTTATTCCATTGACGTCGCGTGCGGTAACCCACCTCACGTTCTTTGGGGGAGCGCTAGGTTTGTTGGGCAGCATAGCGTATGGGAGCCATGTGGATATGGCGATTTCGGCCCATTGCCGTCATTTGATGGCGGAGTTTCTCTCTTTTTAATATGGCAAATTGGTATGCTTCTCCTGATATATTTATATCGACAGTATCAGATTGGCAAAAACAAAGTGAACAGGTAATACGCCGTATTGTCTGTTCAGACGGGCTTAGTTTTCATGAGCATAAAGAAAAAACTCCACAGGACTCCGTGGGGTTTCTAGGTATACTTTAAGCATGAAAAATTATTTGTATACCAAGCTATTGTTTATCTACCTTCTTATCGCTCTTCCTGCACCGGCTAGTGCCACGATTTTGACACCTTGTTTGCCAGAGTGGCTTAGGTGGTTACCTGGCGATGAATATCCTCCTCGTTTTGTGTATGTCATTGGATGAAGATCGTGGGTTAGATCTTTTTGCATACCTAATTCCCAGCCTTGCTCCTGGTTGTCGCTGTGTACGTAGTCACTAGGCTCGCTCGAGGAAAGACAGCCAGGTCTGTGAGCGTACTAGAGAAAATTCTTGTAATAACTGGAGCCACTACACTGATAGTGTCTACTTTGTTTATTTTAGGAATGGTGTTGCTTTCCGGGCGGCGATTGATAGCGTTATAAAACAGATCTTCGATTGGATAACGCACAGCTTCAGCACACTTCGCTGCGCTTCGTGTCCTCTCGGTAGGAATCTCTCCTTACAGGAGCTGTATAGATTTCGCATCGTACTCGCTTGTCGCTTCGTGCGATATGCTCAATCTTTTCGATTCCTAGCGAAAGCAAAACTGTTTGCTTTCTCCGAGAGTCCACTCCACTCTGTTGCGTGTCCTCTCGGTAGGAATCGGTCACAAATAATTTTCCTGACGGAAAATTTTCGCGACCCCGCCTCGCGGTGCTCGCCTTTCCTTCGCTTCGCTTCGGAAAACTCGCACATCGCTGCGGCTTTCGATTCCTAACGCGAACGCCGAACAGTTTTGCGTCCTCCGAGAGTCCACTTCACTCAGTTACGTCTCCTACTCGGTAGGAATCGAACCTACATTACGGGTTCCGCAAACCCGCGTCCTATCCGTTGAACGACGAGAGGTAATACATCAGCTACTGTAGCAAAATCGCCTTAAAATTTCCAGTTACGAGAGGTGCTAGAAGCCAACTTTATCCATTATCTTCTGATGAAAAGGTACTTCTAAATTTCCTTCTTCTAAAAATTGATTTAGAAAATCACTAAGCTCGTCTAAGTCCACTTCAGGAGATATCGGAAAAGAATAGAGTGGGGAAAATACCTTTTTTGATTGTAGTAAAAGATAGGTCAACCCTTCGCCTTCCGCGATAGAGAAATGAGACAAGTTCGAGAAGGGGAGTAGAATGTCTCCGGCTTTAACACCTTTTCTGGATACGTTGAATGTGACTATCTTTGGTTTTCGCGCGGCGTAAATTGAGATGGTAAAGGCGGAAATAATGATAAGAAGGCCGAAAAGGATGTTGTTAAAAAGTATGGCGACCGCGCCTCCCGCGAGTGCTATGGTCCAGAGCACAAAATACCAATCACTGTTTTTTTCGCGAGAGTTGGTTTCCGGAGCTTGCCACTCAAAAACACGGTTTTTTCTCGCCGCGGCTCCCTGAGGGTTCTCAGGGTTTTGCTTTTTGGCTTTACTTTCTTCTGCTTCTTCTCTAGGTGCTTCTTCCATTGAGAACATTGTACCACGGGAAATATGTATAAAATAAAAGCGCGTGGATCATATCCGCGCGCTTTTATTACTGGCCCTAGATGACCTCTTACTCTGTGCTCGTATCTGTTTCTGCGCCGCCTCCTTCTGTAAGTTTGCCTCAGATCCTTCGTCTGTTGTAGTTTCTTCGCCTTCTGTCTCGCTACTCTCGTTTCTCTTGCGCTGTCAGTTTCTTCTGCGCTTTCCTCTACTGTAACAGTGAATGGTGCCGCTACAGGACTGCCGTCAACTGTAGTTGGAGCATCTACGTCCGTACCGCCACCTAGACTGAACTCGAATTCTCCCGCTACGCCGGTATCGCTGTGCAATACCGCTACCAACATTTCATTGTTGTCTATTTCTTCGTCCAGAGAAACTGCTACGCTTCTTGTTGAGCCAGCAGATACACGAGTACTGCCAATGATGTTGTTAAGTTCTCCTGCTTCATCAGCTCGATAGACCACCACAAAGCTTTCCTCGGTTGCTTCTATAGGGCCGACTACGACCTCGTTTCCAACCAAAGATTGATCAGACACTTTCAGTGAAGGCCCTTCTGTTGTAGTTTGTGTGTCTCCGTTCTCTCCATTCTCGCTCAAGTCAGTCTCTTCACCGGGCCTTGCCGCGATCACTCCTATGACTATAAGCGCGAGAATTATTAAACCAATTACCAAGTAATTTTTATTCATACGTTCAGATCTCAATTATCGTTTCTAATCTAAGTAAATTTTACGCCCTCGTTCGCCATTATAGCACCAATTCAGCGGTTATTTAATATTTAGCGGTAAAATGGCTCAAAATAGCCCAAATAAATGCTTCAATCTATAGATTGAAGCATTTATTTTCTATTATAGACAGTAAAAATACAAAGAGGCGCTCTAACTATATAGACGCGCCCTTAACTGTGCATCAGTTCTCTAGTTGTAAAAAGCTGAGCAGTTCTTCCTCGTTCGTTCCTATGTCAGAAAGGGAGAACCTGCCTTTTTGAGCCTCCTTGTATATCTGATCCACGATTCCCTTGTAGGGAGGAAAGTTATCTAGCCTAGTCTCTCCGTTCTGAGGCCTGGTCTTTTTGTAGCTATGGATCCTCTTGCGGATTAGATCAAGATTCTTCCGCGCTACTAGCATGCAACCTTTGAGCCGTAAGCGCTCGATCTCTCCTTCCTTGACTCCCAGCTCAGAAAGAGACAATTGCCCCTTGTGAGCTTCTTCGTAGAGACGTTCAATAAAGAATTCGTATTGCTCAGTGCCGAGACGTAAGCGCTCAAGAATTTTTTGACACGCACGTTTATGAAACATTTATCTGTCCTCCTATCTCTGTGATCGCCAAGTACTCAAGTGAGTCTAAGGCAATAGTAGAATAAGTATATTTCAGAGTCAAAAATAATAGCAGTACAAAAATATTTACATAAATCTATTTATTTGGTCTAATATTGCGGGGTTGAACCTTTAAGCCGAACCTACGTCGCGTGGATTCCGAAAGGGAGGACAGGATATGAAGTGGACCGAAATGAACGCAGGATCGATCAGGGGTGCCAGCAAGAGATTTTGGGACGCTCACGACAAGTTGGCAAAATTGGTTGCTGAAGCGTTGGTGTTCAACGCGGATTTTCGAAAAAATTTCGCTCGATACGCCAGACAATGCACCGGTGTTGATCTGGTCAGACTCAGTGACAAGGAGTGGGATCTTCTCGCCGATTCGAGCTCACTTGAATGCTTTGACGCAGAAGAGATGTGTACTTGGCATGATATTCCTGCCGGCATGCTCGACAAGGCAGAGAAGTGTTTTTGGGTAGAGCTTGATGATGATGCCGGCTTGGTGGTAAACCAGATCAACGGAAATCCTGACGTCGCTCAAATGATCGCCATTATGGCCCACAAGCTACTCGTTGATAGTCGCGGTGACGAGGTGGCAACCAAAGTTCCTTGAACGCGATATTGCTATAAATTAACCCCATGGAGATTTAGGTCTTCATGGGGCTTTTTGCTAACAATTAAGTTAGTCTGAAGCTCAGTTTCAGAAAAGAAAGTGAGATCTATATATCTCCCGGTTCGGGAAAACTTTCCGGTATTTCGGTTCCTTGTCCTGTGGGATCTATATCAAATATTTCTCTAGGCTGATTAAAGACGCTGAGAAGGAGAGATGCGCCGAGAGTAAACCCAATAGCTACAGCAACTATGCTCCAAATCGAAAGCCCTATAGACCAGCGGCGAAGCCCTGAAGCCGGTTCCGGGTTAGGATTTAAGCGTTTTAGGTGCTTGTAGATAATGTACATATACGCGGGTACGACAAAGGTGTAGAAGATAATAAGCGCTAGGGAAACGAGCAAAGCTAGCAAAACGAATATTAAGACGGCTACAGAGTCCAAGCCTCCTCCGTCTGAAAATAGAAAGGAATTGTTACGGCGCCAAGGATGAAGGCAACAAGGGCGGGCAAAGCAAGAAGAGCGTTCTCCCCAAGACACCGAATGTACGTTCGCGCATATACTCACGGCTTCGGACTAGAGCGGCGAAACCACGCTTGTCTTCTTCAACGGCGATATAGTACGCGAGGGAAAACCAAACTAGAAAGAGAAACGCCGGAATTATAAACGGTATACTTGCTCCTAAAATGACTAGCGCAGAAAACACACCGAGGACAAAAAGAGGCCAAGCCAACCCTGCTCCGCGTTTAATGGCGTCTCCGATAGAGGGGTGTCTGCTTTGTAGTCCAGCGAGGAAAGAGCCGGTGCTCCAATACCGAATAAACACGCTTGCGGCAAGCCCCAGAACAGATACAAGCGCCACAATGGCCATTAACACACCACCTACATTTTCAGAAGAATCACCCGCAAAACCGAACAGAACGGCGAAAGAAATACCATAGAAAAACTGTATGGCTAGTTGCGCGATAAAGCCGATAACGAAGAAAATGAGAAGTATACCTACAAGAGTCCAAAATCTTCCGGCGACATAGCGAAACGATTCCCTGAGGAGCGCGAATGGGCCGGGAAATCCGCTCGAATCGCCAGGGGTGCCTGGTTCCGGCGAAACGCTCTCTCCCGGGACGGAGTCTGGGCCTGAATGCGGTAAAGAGGGACTTGGAGCTTCTTCTTGATGCGCTTTGTCCCGTTCACTTGTCTCTACTGCTCTGAAACCACGGGCGACCTCATCGTCATTCCAGCCATTTTGAAGCAAGTTGCTTTCTATTTCAGACCTGCTCGTGCCGCGGGCGAGCTCATTTTTAATATATTGTTCTACTTCGGGTGTTGCCATAGTAAAAACTTTATTTTTAATGTCTTGTATTATATACGCTTTCGCGTGATAGAACCACGGAACTGTGGAAAATTCAAGAACTACATTGTGTCGTTTTCTTCTTTGAAACCTAAGTTTCATACGCGACATTGCTATAAATTAACCCCATGGAGATTTAGGTCTCCATGGGGTTTTCAATTGTCTATATTTATAAATATTTGTTGACAAAAAATAACCGCGTGCTACTTTCTGGAAGGAATTATTTTGGAGCTATTGGGGCGCCTTATAGACTAATTCCAGTAGCTTTTCATGTCGGCAAAAGTCACTAGTTTGGTTCGAAGTCGAGCGTATCAATTTGGAGCTAATTTAAAGTTATTGGGGCGCCGTGAATCAATTCTAATGGCTTTTTAGGTTCCGAACTCTGTTACATTCGAATTTCGAGCGAATAAAAAGTCCTTTGGTCCCAAGTCTCTCACTTGGCTTGAAGTATCTCCGGCTTCTAGCCTCGCAGCCCGCAATGTGTGCACATTGCGGGCCCTTTTGTTTATTCGACTGTGTTTCAATCTGCGAGGGTGGACTAACCCACAAGCCCGTGAGGGCGACGGTTTTCAAGACCGCTGGAATACCATCTCCGCACCTCCATTAATTGCTAGTTTTTTACTCTAGCACTGTGTGTAATGTTTATCAAATGTTCTTCCGCGTGACAATCGGCAAGTAGCTTAAATCATCTAATTGTATCTCTGTTCTTGTGGTGGACTGCAAAATTTCCACTCTATTGTGTTTACACCGTTCACATACTCCACCTTTGTGTTCAATCAATCGAATTCTTATTGATTTTTGATGTCGTACCTTATCTCTTGGGCGGTTTATTTTATATTTAATGCCAGCTCGGTGTGTGTTTGCGCAACCTCTGCTACAGGTTTTCTTGTGTGCACCAGCTAGAATTTTGGAGCCACACACAACACACGGTTGCTCTTTGCGGCATGCATAGCCAAAACAAGCCGTACTACAAAAAACACGCCCTTTGCTTTTTTGTATTGCACCAGGTCTCCTATAAACAGGATAACCACAGACTATACATTTTATGTTCGGCTTTCTTTTGTATTGCTCAGTCACTCAACCAGTATACCACACCACCGCATCAAGTAATGAGTTGCTTGTTATGAGCATAAACCGAAATATTGTAGAATGCCTTTATGAAGTTACTCGGCATAGACTACGGCACTAAAAACGTGGGCATTGCCATCACGGACGACGGCGGTTCTATGGCATTTCCGAAAGCGGTGTTAGCTAACGACCGACATTTTTTTGGTGCGTTGACCGAACTGATCGAAGGTAGTGGAGCGGAAAAGATCATAATAGGAGAATCGCACGATAGACAAGGCCAAGAGAATTCAATTATGCAGGAAATTCGCCGATTGGCGGACACGATAGGGCGAAAATTGGATCTGCCGGTTGACTTTGAGCCGGAAATGTATACTTCCGAGGAGGCAAAACGGCTTCAAGGCGAAGAGTTGGAAAAAAATAGACTGATCGACGCTTCAGCTGCTGCTATAATACTTAACAGCTATATTTCTAGAGATAAAAATAAAAATATATGAAAGAGAATATAACTTTTGACGATTTCGAGAAGCTTGATATACGAATAGGTGAGATAAAGTCCGCCGAGCGCGTAGAAGGAACCGATAAGCTGATAAATTGCGAAGTTGATTTTGGGGAGGAGAAACGGCAAATCGTCTCCGGTTTGGCGGAGTATCTTGAGCCGGAAGAAATTGTAGGGAAGAAACTTCCGTACGTACTCAATCTAGAGCCCCGCGTTATAAGAGGCGTGGAGAGCCAGGGTATGTTACTTGCTATAGCCGGTGAAAACTTCTCACTTCTTGAGCCGTCAAATGACGGTGTGCCGGCTGGGTCTAAGATAAGTTAGCAGTACACACTCGTTACTTTGTAGAGAGTGCGGTCTCACGATATACTTATAGCAATGTATAGAACCTTTAATCGTCAAATCCTATCAGAGCCAGAAGGAGGTTTCTTTTCGGCGTTCCCCGTACCTGATTTTCTGGCCATGGCGTCGCTTGGGTTTGACATCTCTGATGACTCTATAAAAGCGATAGAGTTACTTGAAGCGGCAGGAGCCTATGAAGTCGGCTTCTATGCCTCAAAGGATATACCTAAAGAAACAATCGAGGGCGGAGAAGTGCTTGATCCTACTCGCCTGCAGCGAGTAGTAGCAGAAATGCAACGCGAACATCGCTTTATTTTTGTAAAGGCTTCTTTGCCGGAACAAAAGGCGTACCTTTTTACGACTACGGTAGAAGTATCAAGGGGTACGCCTATGAGGCAAAAAATAGAAGAGCAGCTCGAAGAAAACGTACCGCTTTCTCAAGATGAAATTGTTTTTGACTATAAAATATATCGTACCTACAAGAAGAAAAACAAAACCTATAAAGACGTTCGTGTTTCAGCTATCAGTAGAACACACTCAGAATCATATATATCACTATTAAAACGTTCCGGATTACGTCCGATATCTCTAACCATAGAAGCAGAAGCGATCACGCGTGCCGTTGTGCCGGAGGGCGATAAAGACACGTATATGATAATGGATCTGGGAAAGGCTCGCACAGGTATATCGATAGTTAGTGAAGGGGTTACTCGTTATACGTATACGTCCGAAGTAGGAGGGAGCCAATTAACAGAACATATCGCGAACAAACTCAACCTATCATTTGAGGAGGCCGAAGAAAGAAAACACGCTAGCGGATTAACCGGGAAAAACGAAGAAGCGCGAATAGTAAGTGAAGCCTCTGAAGAAAAACTTGACGTTTTGGCCAAACAGATCAATGACGTGCTTCGTTATTGGCACTCACAGGTTGATGAAAGAGGAGTTCATGCCAAAAGAGTAAATGCCGTAATACTTTGCGGTGGCGGAGCTCTTATGAAGGGCCTTCCTGCCTATATACAGAATAATTTTTCGATAGAAGCGGCACTCGCTAACGTCTGGTCCAACGTTCCATTTCGCAAGCACTATGTGCCGAGTATAACCTTTGAGGATTCTCTGAGCTACGCCGCGGCTATCGGTCTAGCTCTGGAATAAAACCACTATGACAAACCTCTTAACAGCAAAAGAGAAACGGTCTGTACGTAACGAGTATTACCTGCGGGCTGTCGCTATTGCGTTAACCCTCGTATTTATAACAGTAGTTTTCGGAGTCGCCGAGCTTCTGCCATCGTATTTCTACTCCTCGGTATCTGAGAGGATCGCCCAGAACGAATTCGAGTCTTTGCAAGCTGAGGTAGCAGAAGACACAGAAAGCTTAAATGAGCTTGAGCGTACCGAGGCCTTGCTTAGTTTTATATCCGAGAGAGAAAGCGAAAGGCACCCCACGACCAGCATCATTGACGAAGCGCTTGATGCCAAGCCCGAAAATGTAGAGGTAAACAAACTCTCTTTTGAAAGGTCCAGCGGTGAGACGGTTTTTGTTGTCTCGGGAGTTGCGCCAACCAGGTCTGATTTGATCGCTTTTTCGGACGGTTTGGACCAACAGCCGAATTTTACCTCGACGAACGTACCAGCCGAGCAGTTAGCTCAAACTACAAATATCGAATTCAGCATTAGAATATCCGGAGAATTTTAACCATGCATTATTCCAGGAACATTCTCATAATGGTAATAATAGCCACGATCATAGGCGCGTCAGCGTATACGTTCGTGTTCTTGGGTGTGCGCAATACCTCCGAGAAAACAAGAGAGATAAAGGAGCAAATGTCAGAAGAGCTGGGAAAACAAGAAAGAAGCGCTTCTATTCAAGCGCTATACGAGAGAACGGATGAAGAAAGGGAAGAGTTGATGAGCCGCATTATCTCTGAAGAAAATCTAGTGAGATTCTTTGAAGAACTGGAATCGATCGGAAGTGACGCGGGTGTATCTATGGAAATCGCCAGTATAAATGAGCACGTTTCCCTGGAGCCGGTAGTGTCTACTGACGAAGAAGGGAAAGAATCCAAGCCCGAGGAACATCCGGCTTCCGATGATCTGGAGTGGTTGCAAATGGACATTTCGGCAGAGGGTTCTTGGCAGTCTGTATACAAGTTTCTTTCTTTTGTGGAGCTGATGCCGTATGTGATAGAGCTATCTAACGTACACTTGAAGTTGAGCGAATCAGCGAGGCAAGAGGCTGCCCCTTCTCCGGAAGGCGAGGGCGAGATAGAGCCTCCGCCTTTGGTCGGTCAAACCTGGGAACTAACTTTAACAGCCAAAGTTTTAAGGGTTAAAGAGTAATTATGAAAATGCCTTTCTTTAATTCGACAAAAAAATCATCCGGAGAAAAGCCTGTACAAAAGCTCAAAAGGCAGGGTATTAATCCAGAGCGTGACTGGAAGATAATCTTTGTGCTGTTTATTTTTCTCAATATTTGCCTGCTTGGTTTCCACGGGTTCCTTTTTTACAGGATCAGTGAGGGTGGATTTTTTGAAATTCCGGAGGCCGACTCTGAGATCACGGAATCAATAGATATGGAACTTCTAGAAAGTACTCTAAAAGATTTTTCCGAAAGAGAAGCAGAGTTGCTAGAAAAGGTATCGTCTCCGGATCCGGCTCCAGAGGCACGATAGGGGTTTGAGCGCGAGCTAGCTTGTGGTATTGTTTTTGTGCCTGCTTTTAGGGGTCTTCTAAGCCCTTAATGTAGGCTAAAACAGTCCGGGGGACTGTTTGAGAAGGTTCGTCAGACATTTTGCGAGATCCTGAAGTAAAATGTCGACAACCTGCACTGATCATGTAATGATCGATTCCGTAGAATCGAAAAACAAATAGAGATAATATTGCTTCCGTAGTTCAATGGACAGAACAGGGGTCTTCTAAGCCCTTAATGTAGGTTCGATTCCTACCGGAAGCACAGAATGAGCGAAGCGAAAGATGTGCTTTCGAGCAGGCCGACTGCTCGGCCTGCGTGTAGAAATCGAAAGCCGCAGCGATGTGTGAGTTTTCCGAAGCGAAGCGGAGGAAAGGCGAACACCGCGAGGCGGGGTCGCGAGAAATTTCCGTCAGGAAATTTACTTGTGACCAAATCCTCCCGGGAGCACCACACACAAAAAACCGAGCTTTGTGCTCGGTTTTTTTGGTATTTATTTCTCTGTGGGCGATGCAAGACTTGAACTTGCGACCTTCTCGGTGTAAACGAGCTGCTCTACCAACTGAGCTAATCGCCCCTATTTCTATATATTGTACAATTTTTTTCGGACTTACAAACGCTAATAGTGTTTGTACTAGCTCAGTTGCTAGAGTAAACTCTTCCTCCTACTTCCTGTCTCGCTTCGCTCAACAACGGAAGTTTCTGCTTCGCAGAACCGGATGAAAAGCAAAGCAGTTTGCTTTTCATCCAACTGAGCTAATCGCCCTTATCTCTTTTTATTCTGTTTTGTCCAACTGAGCTAATCGCCCCTTATACTTATCTGGTCGCTACTATACTAAACTATTAGAAAAAATTCTACAAGCTACACGGCTCGGCGCGGAAGCGTTGACAAATTTTTAATAATTTTGCTAATCTATTGCTTAGAAGGGGGTGATATGCTTGCCTCTGGTGCGAGTGGAGTATCTACAAGAATAGATTGGAGGTCTGAGTGGCCTAGATTTGTACTTTGGGTCATTTTCCCTAACCAAAAAATCGATTCGTAAGATCTGGCACAGAACTACGGAAAATGGTCCTGGTTGCCCAAACTCTCGCTAAAGAGAGAAGTTTGGTTGCGTGTGTAGCACAGAGACGGTATCGCGCTCGATACCGTCTCTATTTATATATAACCACAAAATAGCTCAAATAAGCTATTTTTCTGTGTCTTTTTTTGACACTATACAAATTTCTATGTACTCTCTTAACAGAGCTATTCACCACAGAGGTGAAGAGAGGAGAGTTCGGTGAACGATTTGACAACAAAAGTTGATATGGCTTCTCCTAGTGTGTACCAAGAGGTGGTACAAGACCAGTTGAGATTATTGAGCAATTTGGGCGTCAATCCTGACAATCATACGTTTCGGGAACTTATAAACGGCGCCGGAGAAGACAACGAATACGTTTGTGTCGGGTGTTTGCATCCGTTCAGGTTCGCTCAAGTTATCGGAGTTGAAGTCAACGGCCTAGAAGAAAGGAAGCTAAACCTCGCAAAAGAGCTCAAGAGGAGCCAGCAACGCTGGAAGAACAACAACTTCTGGCTCGCGAGACCACAGGCCGTAAGAGAGCATGAGCGTTTCTTTCTACAACACGACAGTTACCGAGGGTCTGGTGTTCCTCCTATGGCGAGGAAAGAAGCTTTGGCTCGACGAAGAGATAGAAGAAACCCATGTCTTTATGGCTTCACAACTGAAGCGAGAGTGGGGAAGACCTCCGAAATTCGTCAGCGTGAAGATCTCTAAGGTAGCCCTTCAACCCGAAGCGCGTCTGTGCCTGCAGACACACTCAGGAAGAATTGAATAGAAAATAGACCCGAGTTCTTTCCACAAGTTAGTTCATTAAGGTAATTTTGTCCGGCGGATGGTTAAAATTAATTTTAACCATCTAAAGGACATTTTTTATTTTTATAAAAGACACTATTTTTTACCGCTCATTTGAGCGCTCTCCTAAAGGACATTTTTAGACATTTGACATAAATTTATTGTTATTCTTTAGCATGTACACTAGTCTTGACGGCGTTCATTTTTGTAATTAATGTGCGAGTTAGAAGGCGCTACCCTTCATTTTTTGTCCCTCTATACAAGTTACATATATTAAATAATCAGGTGTAGAGGGGTAGAAAAAGACGTACCGAAGGATCTAGTTTTGATTCGCAGGCTGACAAATCCATTTTTTGGACGGTAGTGAAATACGGTCGATGTGAACCTTTGTTTTATTAGTATTATTAAGAGTTTATAACAAAAATACAGAAATAGTATGAAAAGAATTATTTTAAGCATAGCAGTAATTGCTATCGCGGGAGTGGCTACATTTGCAGGAACTCAGGCATTCTTCTCGGATACTGAAACCTCGCAGGGTAACGCATTCGTCGCGGGAGCAGTGGATATCGAGATCGCAGGCATCTCAGACGACTATCTCGACGATGATACAGTAAATGATGGCCCAAAGCCGCAGTTCACACCGAGCGATGACGGATTCTCGTTTGAACTCGCAGATCTTAAACCGCTTGATCATGGTGAGGTAAGCTACGAGCTTACGAACGACACCAACGACGCACATGTGTGCGCAATGGTTGAAAATACCGGAAACGCAGAAAACGGTCGTATTGACCCTGAGCGAGAAGCCGGAGATACAACCGGAAGCTTGAACAACACAGACTCAGGCTTGGGTGAACTCCAGAACTTTATGAGCTTTGGTGGCAATTCAGGCATTTCCTACGGTGAATGGTTTGAAGTCGGCGACCTCAGCAGCGGAGGCAGTGAGACGTTTGGAATCAACTACTGCTTCGGTCAGTATGACGGAAGCGACAACTGTGTTCCTAACACCTCAGGAGATGTGAACGTAGCGCAGACCGACAGTGTAGAAGTTGACGTATCATTCTACGCAGAACAGACACGAAACAACCCGGACTTCAGTTGTGAGGACTTAAACGAAGGCGAACAAGATGTAGCAGTAACTCAAGAAGATGATTGGTCTACTGTAGACTTGTCTGGTGGTAGTGATTGGTTCGCGAAAGCTCGTAACAACAACCAGAACTTCGAGCTAGCGGTTGGAACCGATGATTCCTCTGTCTCAGGACAAGATACAGCAGAAGCAAACTGGGACGCAGAAACAGAATACGATTTCACACTTACTTATGACGAAAGTGAAAACGAAGCAACCTGGGAGGTTGATGGAGAAACTACACAGTTCACTGTTGGTCCAGACACATTCAGCAACCTTGGAATCAATGCAAAAGCACCAAATGGTGTGACGACAGAAATATCAAATCTGGCACTTAGTATTTACTCAGGGCTTTCGCCGGACAACTTTACCGCAAACGGTAACGTTTCAAGCTTGAGCGTTATGGGATTGAACCTAAACCAAGACTGGACACTTACCGGAACGTTTGAGTTCAGTGCTGTCGGATCTGGCTTTAGTCAGGAAAATCCAGCTGTACACATCAGCGTTAACTAATATCCAACCAAACAAAAGCCGACTTAGATCGGCTTTTGTCGCTTGGGTATTAGCCTAAGATTCAGAAGACAGAATTGTTAGAGATTAGAAGAGAGATTAGAAGACTAATTGATAAGTAATTAAAAATATGAAGCAACGAATAGTACTCGGTATAGCCGTTCTCGCGCTTGTCGCGGTAGCTGGCTTTGCCGGAACGCAGGCTTTCTTTAGCGACACGGAAGTGTCAGGAGGAAACGTCTTCGCTGCTGGCTCGATAGATCTGACTGTGGACCACAACCGCGCGACGTATAACGGTGAAGAGTGTTCAAATGGTGAGTGTCTCACAAATACAGACACCAACCTTATCGCGAACGGAAGTTTTGAAGAAAACCCAGTGACTGAAGAAGAAGGCTGGGAAATCTTTGAAGACGGAGTAGTAAATGCTTGGAGCGTCGAGTGGGCTGATGCTTCAGCAAACTCTTATGGTGGCCAGTCTCGGCCAGAAGCTTCGCTCGTAGAACACCATGGCGGTGTGAACGGATGGAATGCCTCGGAGGGAGACCAATACGCTGAGCTTGATTCAGACTGGTTTGGTCCCAACGACCCACTAGATGGCGAACCCGCTCTAGTGCGCATCTCACAGGACGTATCGACAACTAACGGTGAAACATACGAATTGCGCTTTATGTTTGCACCTCGTCCAGCCACAGGAGTAAATCAGAATGAGCTCAAAGTATTTGTAGATGGTACAGAAATTGCTCCATCTAGCTATACATCTGACGGGACCGGAGATTCGGATCCTCAGTGGACGCAGTACACGTACCAATTTACTGCTGACGGAGCAAATACAGAAATTGCATTTGAAGGCGCAGGAGATAATGACTCAGAAGGTGTACTTCTTGATGATGTACGAGTACACCCTGTTGAATGTGGCACAGAAGAAGCCCTATGGCACTGTGAACTCTGGGAAGCAAAGGATCTCGAGAACGAACGATTCTTTGACTTCGGCGATATCAAGCCCGGAGACAGAGGAAGTAACTTGATCTCACTACACGTAGACGACAATGATTCGTATATGTGTCTCGCTACTGAGAACAAAGAGAACAATGAAAATGGCCTCACCGAGCCGGAAAGTGAAGTAGACACTGGCAGTGACGGAGAAGGAGAGCTCGGAGATAACCTCATGTTCTTTGCATGGCACGACGAGGACGGAGACGGAGAATATGATTCAGTCGAAACTCCGCTTGTAGGTTCTCCACAGACAGCAAACGAGCTCGACCAGATCGCGTTTGCTGAAAACGGAAACGCACTTGTCGGAGGAACGACTGATTACCTCGGTATCGAATGGTGCGCAGGTGAAATGACAGTGAGCGGGAATACGATCAGCTGTGACGGAAGCAACATGGGCAACGAGTCCCAGACCGACTCATTCCTTGCAGATCTTCAGTTCCACGCAGTACAGGCACGCAACAACGACGGATTCACTTGTGACCAGTACTTCGGAGGCGGAGAAGGAGAAAACGAAACGCTTTGTTCCGACGAGGTTGACGTGATGCTTGTACTAGATCGGTCTGGAAGTATGAGCGGCGATCTTGGAACAATGAAAACTGACGCCAAGAACTTTGTTAACACTCTTATGAACTCCTCTAGCGGAGCTCATGTAGGAGTTGTTGGGTTCGGCGGTTCGGTTAATCTGCGAACTGGACTTACTGATGATCTGAGTGCAGTCGAAACTGCGATTGATAATGTCAACGGTGGTGGTGGTACAGACATGACCGGCGGAATTGACACCGCTCAAGCAGAGCTTGACGGAAGCCGTTCTGCTCCCGACTTCATGATCGTGCTTACCGACGGTTCTCCAGATAGTGACAGCAGTGCAGGAAATGCAGCTGATAACGCGAGGAGCGCTGGTACTACAATCTATGCAATCGGTGTAGGAAGTGGAGCAGATGAAATTTTCTTGGAGAGCAATATTGCTGATAGTCCAAGTGAATACTTCTCTGCATCAAACTTTAGTGAGCTTGAAACGCAGTTCGACGAACTCTTGACCTGTGAACAGCCAGCTGGCGACACACTAGATCAGAACTAGTGTCTAACCGTTTCGAGCATCAGTATATGGTGCTCGACGGGTTGGGCGCTAGCCCGGAAAGAATGAATGAGTAAAAGTGGGATTAAAAATAAACAAGAGAGAATATGAATAAAATAATTACAGGAATAAGCGTGCTCGCACTCGTCGCTGTCGCGACTTTCGGAGCGACTCAGGCGTTCTTTACGAGCGATGCTGAAGCAAACGGCGTTACCATCAATTCCGGAGATCTGGATCTTATGTTGAACCTAGATGAAGCCGGTGGCGGTTGGTCGAATTCGTTCAGCCCGAGCGAGACACCCGGATATGGTGATCTTTCTCCGGGAGGAGACACAGCCAACTTCTCGGCACAGCTACAGAACGACGGATCAACTGACGCGGCGGCGATCGGTTTGGCGGTAGATCACACCACAAACGATAGCAACATCGCAGCGCAGATGCGCATTACAGAGCTCACTTGGAAAGACGAGAATCTTCTCGAAGGTGGAGCGGGTGCTAACATTGGTGAGTACACAGCACCGACAAACTGTGATGTGACTGTTACTTCGAGTGAATCGATTCAAACAGATGGTATCGACAACGTATCATCTTCTGACGACACTGTCTGTGTCGGAGGTGGTACGTACAATGAAGACCTAACGGTTAATGAAGACATTACACTAGCCGCATTAAATGCACCGGACTCAACTAATAGGGCAACGATTGAAGGTCGAATCGATGTGAATAGCAACGACGTAACAATTCAAGGATTTGAGATTACAAATCCAGATGCCGGATACGGCGTTGTATTTGACGGTGTAACAGGCGGAGTTGTTGACCACAATGTCTTTACTGATATTGGTTCAGACTTACTGTCGGGTTACCGCGCAAGCATGTTTATTTAGACGACATCTTCTGCACAGGTTACCAACAATACAATAACGAATGTAGGTAACCTTACGCTTGTTGATTCACCATCAAGTTCAGCCAAAGGAGTCTTTGTTGGTGACTCTACCGGATCCGGAACACTATCTGGAGTTGTAATTGAGAACAACTCTATTACTGACATAAAGGCTTCCACGAACACTTATAGCAATGGTGGTCGTGGAGCATACGGGGTACTTGTAAACTACGGAGTAGGCAGTGGTGGAGTTGTTGACACTCCATCTATTCAGAACAATACTATTAAAGACCTAGAAGCGTTGTGGTCGCACGCTATTGGACTTGAGACCAACACTCCAAATGCTTCTGTGACTCTTAATGACATTGATAATATCGTTGATCACAAAGGAGGCAGTGATGCGATTGCTGTTTTCTTTGAAAGCAATTCAAGCGCCTCATTAGTGGCCGTGAATGAAAACAACCTAGTTGCACCGCTTGGCGTTGCTGTCCATCCGACGAATGACGGTGGATTTAGTACTACCATCGATGCCACTAACAACTGGTGGGGCGACTTTGATCCGTCTGATCAGGTCTATACACCGAACGGAACAATCGACTACACACCAATCGCAGGAGGACCAGTTGTTGGCTTCATCAACGGAACTGACAACAACGGAAACGGATTCGCTGATCTTCGCGATCTTGAGGCAGATCCGATCATGAACGCGACTCCGGGACTTGACGCGGGCGAGACCGGACAGCTTGACTTCTACGTACAGCTCGACGGTCCGACGACCGGCAACTCGTTCCAGAACAAGAGCTTGGAATCAGACTTCACCTACACCCTAGGTCAGGTCGTTAACTAGTTTCCAACCGTTTCGAGCATCAATTATGGTGCTCGACGGGTTGGGCGCTAGAAAAAACGCTCAACAGACTGGACGATACAGTGAAATGTATGGTACGGTCGCAACACACAAGCGAGAATGAGTACTTTTCTAAAAATAACAGGCATGGTGGTAACTGCGGCAGTGGGAGCTGTAGCGATCTTTGTTCTCGGTTCAACTCTTCCTATAGAGAATGGCTATACCTTCCGCGTAGTAGAGAGCGGAAGTATGTCGCCAACGATAAAAGCCGGTTCGGTGGTAACGACCATACCGCGCGATGATTACGAAGTTGACGACATAGTGACGTTCGTCGGAAGGGAAAGGAGCTCTATCCCCACGACGCACAGGATCGTCGATACCATAAATAGGGCTGACCAGGAAATGTTCGTGACTAAAGGAGACGCGAACGAAGACGTAGACCACCGCACTATCACAGAAGAAGAGATACTAGGAGAAGTTTTCCTAAATGTGCCTTACGCCGGATATCTTGTCAGATTTGTACAAACGACCACCGGCTTTATGCTTCTCGTAGTCATACCACTCATCTTGCTTACGATCTCTGAAGTTTTTGTAATGTCAAAGCAGATTAAAAGAACAAAGAACGGAGATATAGACAGTGACGGAGGAGGAGACGATTAAAGACAAATAGCATGAACAAACCCTTATACAACATTTTAATACTCACAGCCGTGGCCTTAGTAGGGCTGACGGGCGTTTCTACTACCAACGCCTTTTACGGCGACACCGAGACGTCTCAGGACAATAGCTTTCGAGCTAGCTCTCTTGAGCTGGGACTCACGCTGAACTCTAGCGGTGCTGATAATAGAGATACCACGGTTTCTTCTGATGGTAGTAGGGATCTGGAGTATCAGCTTTTCAAAGATTCAGCAAATGGCGACTTTTGCTCGGACCTGCAAGTGACTATCTCGCGAGACGGCAGTGAAATATATAACGGCAGTCTTGCTGGTTTCACTCAATCCGGATCCTTTCCTCTAGATTCCGGTGATTTTGATGACTTTAATTTCAACTTCTCTGTACTTGATGATGAGGCACAGTATGACGGCCAGTGTACAATTGCGTTTACATATAATGCCAATCAGCCGGGTATGCCTACGGCGAAGCGTATAATGACAGCAAGACTGATATGTTTACGCTCCTAGGTGAAAACTTCGGCACACCGCCGGATGCGGTAGAACCGATCGTACTTAATGAAGTGCTCCCAAACCCCGAAGGCAGTGATGACCAGGGCGGGGTGCAAGGCGAATGGGTCGAGATTTACAACAACAGCGCCACTCCGGTAGATCTGACCGGATGGTATATAAAAGATGAGGCGAACAATACGCAGACGATCTCAAGCGCTACTACGTGGAATGGTCAGACTACTATCGGCGCGCCCGGAAGCGGTACCGAATGGCTCGTGCTCTTTATGTCCGGAAGCATTCTCAACAACACAGGCGACACCGTAACCCTCTATGACGCGAGCGGCGCTGTTCGTGATTCCTACTCGTATGGAAATCAGTCCAATGACAGCGACTCGGACTCAAACCACACCGGTGGCGGGGATAACGAAAACCCGACAGGGGGTGAGACTACAAGTAACGAAGGCAAGTCCGACGCGCGTATCCCCGACGGGACCGGGGACTGGGTTGACCCGATCCCGACTCCCGGTGCTCCGAACGTAGTCGATTCAGACAACACAACCGATGAGACAGAGTCTGATCCAGCGACGCAGATGATGAATACTCAGGAAGACGATGAAGCGGAACCGGCCAAGGATAACGAAGAAGAGGAAGCAAAACAGGAAGACGATGAAGAAAAGGATGATAAGGGAGACGGTAAGAAAGACGAGGAAGACGGAGATGACGAGGAAAATAAAAATGGAGAACAGGATGACCAGGCCACCGAAGATGGCGAAAAGGAAAAGGTAGAAGAGAAGGAGAATGGTGACAGTGCGGATAAGCAGGACGTGGAGGAAGAAGATAGTCAGGGTGAGCAAGATGAGAGCCCAGAGAGCGAAAAGGAAAACGAGGAAGAATCCGAAAAAACGGAAGCAGATAACGAAAAAGACGGTGACGGCAAAGTTGAAGAGAAAACCACAAAAGAGAACGCTAAAGACTCAGAGGGCGAAGAGAGCGAAACGGACGTAAAAATAAGCGATGAAGAAGAGGAGTCAACCGAGGACCTAAAAGGCGACACTGGAGACAGCGTAGACGATTCAAACGACGATAACACCGACAACTCCGGAGATTCCGGCGGTGAAGATGGATCGGATGATAATAGCGAAGGAACCGAATAATTATGAAAAAACTTATCACATACATCGCAATATTTTTGCTTTTACTTGTGCCGGCAGGCGTGGACGCCGAGAGTGGTAATCCGTTGACGGTGGACTTTGATCCGAACCCTCTTTTTAGTGAGGGCGGAAATTTCTTACCCGGAGATACAGCGTCGGGCGAAATAACGGCTAAAAATAATACCAAAACCGATCAAGACCTATATATCCGCTTTCTGGAAAACTCGCAGTCTAATAATTTGGGCGACGCTATAGTAATTTCTGTATCTGAATCAGGGGGGAGTGACGTAGAAGAACAGAATATAAATGACTGGTTCAGTGACGGGCGCGTTTCATTGGGAAAGCTTTCCGGTGGAGAGAGCGCTTCGTTTGATCTTTTTGCTTTGTTTGAAGAGCAGTCCGGAAATGAATATCAAAACGGACACGTTGATTTTGATGTTTGTGTTGGCTTGACCAGCGGAGATGTTGTTTGTATGGATGATTCCAATGGAGACGACGAAGGGGGCGGTGAGGAAATAGTAACCGACGACCCACCTAGACGCTCTCAGTTCTCTGACGATTTCGACGACGGAGGAGACAACGGAGACGATGAAGAAGACCCCGAACGAGATCCTGACTCTGAAGACGAAACGCCTCCCGGTAGTGAATTCGGCCAAGGGGGAGACAACCCACCACTTCCAGGAGGAGGAAGCCGTAACAATCTGGCTTTGATCGAAACAGGGGACGGTGAAGCTTCCGGAGAAGGCGAAGTTGAGGAAGAGGAAGAAGAAACAAGAGAAGTGCCGGATGAAGAAGGGACGCGACAAGCAGCCGCTGCCTTTCTCGGCCTTCCTGAGGGAGTCGCGGACTTCCTAGAATGCGCCTCTCTCTTTCTTTTGATACTTATCATAATCGCGCTATTGACCATCGGATATGACGCTTGGAGAGACGCTCCTAGCTTGCCTGACAGAGCGCGTGTACAAAACCGCATTATCTTCGTAGATGTGCTTCTCGTTATCGCTCTTATACTGGCTATTATTATCCCGCTGCCTTGTGTCATTATCCCTCTGATAATCACGATCATACTAGGGATCATTTGGTTCGTAGTTGAAGACCGTAGACTGAAACACGGAAGTCGCTTCTAGTTTGAAAGATAAGCTACGGTAACTTCTTCTCGCTCGCGTTTATTTCTAGCTAATATAAACGAGCATATGGAGACAAGGTATATTCGAATAACCGGACAAGTTCAAGGTGTGTTTTTCCGGTCCTTCGCAAAGGAGATAGCGGATGAGCTCAACATCACCGGTACTGCCAAAAATCTCACCGACGGCTCAGTTGAGATCGTGGCCCAAGGGAAGAAAGAAAATCTCGATCGCTTTGTGTCTTTACTCAAAGAGGGCCCTCGGATGGCACAGGTGGAGAATATTGAAGAAAGAGAATACACAGGCGAAGAAAGCTTTGATGAGTTTTTGATCGTCGGATAGCTTGGTGATTACAAGTGACTGTGTACAAAAGGGAAGATATGTTGTGCTAAACTGCGTAGCATATAAGTAATTTTGTTAATTATGGTTACAAACGAGCTACTTTCCTTTATACAGACCAGACTAAACGAGGGCGCCTCAAGGCAGGAAATCGAGTCAGTACTTATGAGCCAGGGCGGCTGGTCCAAAGAAGACGTGGATGAAGCTTTTGATGTTATATCAGAGCAGTCGCAAGAAAGTACTGAAGAAGTGCCCACACGATCGCATTCTTCTGCTGTGGGAAGCGGCGACGGAAAACAACCTAATAATTCTCGTGGTATTCCCACCTCTGTTCTCATAGGAGGTGGTGTTGTTTTGGTAGGCGTGATCTTGTTCTTTGTACTTGGACCGGTCTTGGGTATGAGGTACAACGCCCCAAACGACATTGAGGGCTTTCTTGCTGATTTTATAGAAAACTCGCAAAAGGTAGAAAGTTTTACCTATGACGTATCTCTTTCTATTGCGCAAGAGCCAAGGGGCGAGAACGCGGAGCCGTTTGATATAACCGACCCAATATATGAGTCACGTCTTGAGGACGTTGAAGACGATATCGAGTTGTTTGACGGTGTTAAAAGCATAAGAAGAGATTTGAATAGTCACGAACGGTTAAGCGGATCTTTTCCTGCTTCTCTTGCGGAGATCGGGACTTTTGCAGAAGTTGACACTGACTCCCTTGACTATCAAAGGACAGACGGCGGTAGTGGTTATGAACTCGCGGTGCAATTTGAAACAGAAGAGGTTTTTGATTATCTCAAGGAGGATATAGAAGGCGAACATACCGATGGCACCATTACATTTACCCAAGACACAAGCGATTTCTTCTTTCTTTCTGCCAATAGAGTTTTATACAAAAGCTCATTTGTGGGAGGTCTTGAAGGTCTGAATATGACTGCAATATCTCTACCGGCGCGTTTTAATGGCGATGTCTCGTTTTCCGGCATAGCGGGCTTGGAAGAAGAGGATACGGAATTACCTGATATGAAAAATTCTCTCTCAGCAGATGTTGATTGGGGGGATCTTACGGTTAAGGTTGATGCCGAAAGCTTGATAAAGGATGAAAAAATATACGCGCGTGTGAATCATTTCCCCTCAATATTCTTCTTTGATATAGAGCCAATTAGAGAGCGATGGATCAGTATCCCCGAGGAGGAGATATCGAACAATATGCTTAGCTCTGTCTTACCTTCAGACACTAGCGAAAGCGAAGAAGAATACCTTTCTGAGTCTCCGCGTATGCTATCCAACGCTGTTTCCGAGCACAATCCGTTCGTCTTGAATGGCTCGCCCCAGAAGAAAGAACTTGAGGATGGCAGAAATGCGATCGGGTACAGTTTGGGAATAAATGCGGATAGTTTCCCCGAGTTTTATGAAGTGCTTATGTCGGACATAATTTCGAAACTTACTGATGAAGAACAGATCGCGGCAGAAGAGCGAGCGCTTGAGCACGATCTTGCCTTTTTTGAAACAGAAGAATTCACTGAGTTAGTTGAATACCTTAATGAACACGTTGACTTTACCATCTGGATGGATGAGCGTACGGGCTATCCGATCCAGTATTCAACGGAAGTAGTATTTGTGCCAAATCCGGAAGCGATACCGGAAGACGAGATGTTTTTTGGTCCTCCTCAGGCCTCAAGTGATACCCAGCTTCGACTGGTTTCAAAGGTAACTTTGTCTGACATAAATCAACGAATTGACATTCAAGCTCCGGATGACCCTTTGACCTTTGATGAAGCAGCCGAACTTATGTTTGGAAGTAGAGTTATTGAGGATAGAAAGGCAACTATAGCCATTAATATACGAGCAGACATACAACAGGTGCGCTCCGAAGCGGAACTGTATTATTCTGATAATTCACTTTCCTATGAGGGATTCTGTGATTCAGATCGGTGGCAGGAGAAGTCTGAAGAGATATCAGAGCTGAGCTCGGATGTGAGTGCTTCTTGCTACGACAGCGCTGATGCGTGGGCGGCTGAAGCCACTCTCTCGGGTGGGGGTGTCTACTGCGCGGATTCAACCGGCTTTGCAGGAGAAGTCGAAGAACCTACTGCCGAGGATTACAGTTGTGACTAGTGTGTAGCTCCTGTACTACTTTTGAGGTATATTGGGGCTGATGGATAAGTCATTGATCCCAAATATTCTATTAGAAAACGAACATTTACTGGCGGTCGATAAGCCGTCAGGGCTTATGGTGCATTCAGACGGCAGGACAAGTGATCCTACGCTCGTGGATTGGATACGAGACAAGTACCCAAAACTAGAGGAGGTGGGGGAGCTCCAGAAGGTCTCCAGTGGTGAAACTATTAAAAGGCCGGGTATTGTTCACAGATTAGACAAAGATACCTCAGGAGTGATCCTAATAGCGAAGACTCAGGAAGAGTTTCTCCACCTTAAAAAGCAATTCCAGGAGCACTCAATTGAGAAAGAATATAGAGCAATAGTTGCCGGTATAGTCAGAGAAGATATCCAAACCATAAGTAGACCGATTGGACGCAGTTCCGGTGACTTTCGGAAATGGTCAGCTCAGCGCGGCGCCAAAGGGAAATTGCGCGATGCGGAAACCGAGATAGAAGTTATAGATCGCTTCGCGGACCTTACATATATATCAGTATTTCCAAAAACCGGGCGCACACATCAGATACGAGTACACCTCAAAAGTATCCATAGGCCGGTTCTCTGCGACCCGCTCTATAGCTTTAAAGATACGCCATGTCCGGAGGAGTTGGGTCGTATGGCCTTGCATGCGCGAAAAATATCTTTCCGTAACTTAAATGGAGACACAGAAACGGTAGTAGCCGATATGCCCGAAAGCTTTGAAAGATTCTTAAACACTCTACGCGCTGAGTAAGTATTGCTAAAAACCTCTGCGCGTGGTAATTTACTCTTTGTATGTCACAAGTACTAACAAATGACTTTTCTCCAGTAAACGTTGAAGAGCGCAAAGAAATCGGAGTTCGCGCCGGAGACACCGTGCGTGTTCACCAGAAAATAGAGGAAAAAGGAAAAACTCGAATTCAGGTATTTGAGGGAATTGTTTTGGCGGTCAAACACGGAAACGAACCGGGAGCTACATTTACCGTTCGTCGCGTATCAAGCGGTGTCGGTGTTGAGCGTATATTCCCACTCTATTCACCATTGATCGATAAGATAGAAATTGTAAAACGAGCGAGAGTTCGCCGCTCCAAGCTCTACTATATACGCAAGAAAGTCGCGCGTGAGATCCGCCGACAGATGCGTAACGCTCGGTTTATGGACAGATCTACTATGAGCGAGTCCGAGGCAGAAGCCAAGCGACAAGCCGAAGAAGAGGAAAAGAAAAAGGAAGAAGAAAATACGGCAGAAGAGACAGAAAAAGAAACAGAAGATACACAAGCAAGCTCTGAAGATGAGGGAAATACTACAGAAGAATCTGAAAAAGAGTCGACCACCGAAGAAGAGACTCCAAAAGAAGACGAGACAACCGAAGAAGACAAAAAAGAAGGATAAAACCTTCTTTTTTTCTTGTGTTGATTACTTTTTTTCTTATAAAATGTATACTGTCTCTATATGCAAAGAGTACCCACATTATATGGTTTTTCGATTATCGTTCTAGTGCTTGTATTGATGGTTTTGAACCACTTTATTTACCTAGGGATCCTTGAGAGCTCCATTGACGAGGTTGAGGATAATGCCAACGACCGAAACGAGCAAGAACAAGTAGAGCCTACACCAGCGGATGACGACGATGAGTCCGCCGTAGAATCCGAGATCCTCGAAGAAGATACAACACAAGATCAATAGCTTTCGTTTTCTTGAAAACTTATTTTAAACGGGTATACTCTAGGTGAGTTTTATGTACCCGGAAACGTGAGCGCAAGTGCTGGAACTGGTAGACAGGCTAGCTTGAGGGGCTAGTGTCCATTGCGGGCGTGGAGGTTCGATTCCTCTCTTGCGCACAAGAAAAAAGCTCATTTATGAGCTTTTGTGAGGAATCGAAAAGGTTGAGTATGTTGCGCGTCGCGATAGCGAGCACAACACGAAACCTGTACCGAATCTGTAAGATTCGATTCCTCTCTTGCGCACAAAGGTTGAAAAAATGCTTTAAATGTGTTCTTTTTACAGAAGGAAATCTTGCAAGTACTTTCAAGGGAGGAGCTATAAAATGAGTAGCCATAGGTTTGAGGACGTGGAGAACTCAGGTATCGGAAACGACGATCTCGAGCGCGGACGTAGACGCCTACAGAGGGTTCGTATGAAGAATGTCGAGTACGAACCCGTGCTGGAGCTTATCAGAGGAGACCTAGAGAAAGCCGGTTATTCGCGAAGTGACCTCTGGGTTCTTCCTTCAGACGAAAAGGAGTTCGATGACATTTGCATCAAAGGATGCTGGCTGAGAATAAAGAAGGCTCTCGAGTTGATCAAAAAGCGACAGGACGACGGGAGAGAAGATCTGGTTGATCTCGTGTCTCAGGTTCGTCGAGAGCTAGGCAAACTCGGTAGAGAGAACATTTCTCCTGCAGATAAGCACGATATCGAGGAGAAGCTCAGGGACGCACTTGGTGCTACTAGAGAGGAATCCGTCAGCTGATCTCGCTAAAACCCTCCAATACCCGCTCCGGCGGGTATTTATTTGTTTAATAGACGATTTCTCGCTAATATCAAGAAATGTTAAAGCGTATAAAAGAATGGTCGCAGTTCCGCCAGGTACGGGATTGGTACAAAAAATACGAGCGCTATCTGTTGCCGGGAGCGTTGCTTTTTGGTTTTATCGGAGATACTATAGCGGTTAGGACTCTTAATATAGAAGTTGTACAAATAATACTTTTAGTACACCTGGTTTTGATAGGGATCGGAATAATTGTCGTCAATCTTCCCAAAGACGCTATGCAGGGAAAGATGTTGCGTTATATACGTCTATTTATCCCGCTAGTCATTTTATATTCGTATGGAGCACTTTTTAGCATATTTATTGTTTTATATTCTCATAGTGGGGCTATCACTACGAGCTGGCCGTTTCTCCTTCCGTTGATATTTCTTTTTGTCGGGACTGAACTTTTCAAAAAACAATATATGTGGCTTACGGTACAAGTTAGCGCGTACTTTTTTGCCATAATGTCCTACTTGGTCTTGTTTGTGCCGTATATGTTGCGCGACATAAGTACTTTGGTATTTTTGTTGAGCGGGGTTTTAAGCGTGATAGCTATTCTAGTTTATCTATGGATAGCTTCTCGCTTAGCTCCTCGTATTGGAAATAGGAAAGATCTTCTTTTGGGGAGTGTCACGGTTGTTTTTTTGGCAGTGAATTTTCTTTATTTTGCCAATCTCATTCCTCCTTTTCCGCTCTCCCTGCGAGACGCCGGAGTTTACCATAACGTGGAGAGAAACAACTCAGGAGAATACAAAGCTTTAGCGGAAGTTGATAGGTGGTATGAGTGGTTTCTGCTATATGACACTATTCACATCGCAGAAGAGAATAGCCGGCTATATCTTTTTAGCAGTATTTTTGCTCCCACGAATTTAAACGCTGAAGTGGTCCACAATTGGAAGAGATGGAGCGATGGCGGCTGGGTTTCGGTGAGCAGTGTGTCTTTCCCAGTATACGGCGGTAGAGATCAGGGCTATCGTGGCTATACCTATAAATCTAACGTAAGTGCGGGTTGGTGGCGTGTTACGGTTGAGACTGAATCAGGAAGAGTTATCGGTAGCAAATTATTTCGAGTTGTAGATACGGACAAAGAATTACCGCGAAAGACAGAGACACGCTAAATATATAGTGCATATGGATATACAAAGAGATTATGCTTATGGAGTGATACCTTTTTACCGCGAGCTGTCGGGAGAGTACGTATTTTTTATTGGCAAAACTCAAGGCAAAGATGGAAGGAAAATATTTTGGAAATTTCCAAAAGGTCATAAGGATTCAGACGAAGAAGATGAAGCAGAGGCCGCCGCGCGAGAGCTTAGAGAAGAGACCGGAATGAGCCTGGAGCCGAACGCTGTCATAAATAGCTCGCCTTTTTCTGAGGAATATTTTTATGAAAAACCGGACGGAAGTATAATTCGAAAAATAAATACATATTTCCTGGGCCAAGTTACTACTCCCGGGTCTGAGGTGCCAAACGTAACTATTGAAGAAAATGAGTTTTCTGAATACAAATGGGCTGGTTTTGAAGAAGTGTTAAGGTTGTTGCCGGAAAATTCACGAGAAATGTTCAGAGAAGCCCACGACTTTCTCGTAAGAAATAAGGTGTAGTTTCGTCTTTAAGTTATCACGAACTGGACAAATAAAATGAAAATGCTAGCGTGGTTTGACACGAAAGCGCCGGCGCTTAATCCAAAAAATTATGAACAATACAATTGTTGGTGCGTTTTCCAAAAAAACTGAAGCCGAAGGAGCTATACGAGAATTGCTCGAAGTTGTGGGCTCAAGTAAAAATATCTCTTATATATACCTAGATGGGATAGAAGGGTCACAGCGCCGGGAAAGTTCCAAAAGTACCAAGGAACAAACGAGTGAATCAGTTGCCGGAGTTATGGCAACTAAAGGCGCGATCTCCGGAACAGGAAGGGTGTTTGTCGCCGGAGACCTTGCTGATGTATTGGGAATGAACGATACATCGAGCGTTATGTCTGATGCGGTTACGGCAATTATCCGACGTGGACTAGTTGGCTCTTTGGCAAGGTTCGGGGTCGCGCGCGAGGACGCCGAAACATACGAAGAACGTGTACGTGCTGGAGAGATTCTGGTTGTTGTCCAAATTGATAGTAAATCCAAAGATCCTGAGAGTATTAAAGAGATCTGCAGAGCGTACCGCGGGAACGAAATCCGCTCCTATAAAAGCTAAAAGTTAATAAAATTCTCTAGACATAACCCGTCTCATTATCGAGTGGGCTTTTCTTTTCAATGGTCAAAATTGTGGTACTATAACGCCAATGCTTTACACGAGACGAGGGGACGACGGCACTACAAAAACCTTTAGCGCCGGTCCGGGCGAGCGAATTACGAAAAGCTCTCCACGCGCGGAAGCTCTGGGGTCAATGGATGAGATCAATTCCTTTCTAGGGTCGTGCAAGGTAGAGGCACGGAAATGGAATTACTCTCTTGAGTTAAAGGGCAAAAAAAGGCGAAAAGTTCTGTTGGCTGATGTCGCGCACGAGGTACAAGGGAATCTTTTTATTGTACAAGCAGAGCTCGCCGGAGCAGATAAAAAGATCACGGCAAATAAAGTTACGAAAATAGAGAACTACATAGATAGTATTGAAAAAGAACTTCCTCCGATAAAAACTTTTTTTATTTCCGGAGGTACGGAGCTGGCGTCTCGCTTTGATGTAGCTCGAACTCTCGCCCGTAGAGCAGAAAGGCGTGTGGTGCTTTTGCACGAATCAGGGGAGAAGAAAGTTAGCAAGCAAACACGGAAATATATGAATAGACTTTCTTCTTTGCTTTACGCACTTGCGCGTTACTCCAATTATATCTATGGTATAGACGAAAAAGCGCCAGACTATACCTAGAAAACAAAATATGGTGCCTATGGTATAACGGTTATTACGGTAGCTTGTGGAGCTTCAGACCCCGGTTCGATTCCGGGTAGGCACCCATTAAAAAAGACTCGAGACTTGTCTCGAGTCTTTTAAGTTTAAGCAATGCTTTATATCATACTACCTGGAATCTAACAGGAAAGAGGTCGAGAAAACTCTTTCACCCTCCCTAGGTTTAACCTAGGGAGAGCAGAGGGGTCACAAACCGTCTTGTTGAGTTTTGGTTCGTCTGGTGCGTGAAATGTCTAAGAGTAGTTCTCGAAGGTCTTCGGCATTTTCTTTTGAAAGACCGGGTAGACTTCCTTCGGCGATAACCAAGCCGCTTTGGCCGGCAGTTTGAATCCTAATTTCTGAAAGACCAAAGATGCGTTGTAGCAAGCCGCGGCTTATATCAACGTTTTGAATACGATCGTACGGTATAGATGCGTATTTCTTATTAATAACTCCGTATTCCTTTCGAAATTCATCCTCCCATAGCTCATATCGGTAAAAATGATAGACAAGTCTAGTCCACCCATAGACTCCTAGTATAAGTATCAGAACTAGAATTAACGATAAAATTAGACCCACGACCGGAGAGGTGAGATTAATTGTTAATTCAAGAAAAATACCTCCTATAAGTAAAACTATAATAAAAAGAAGTGTAACGGTGTGTCCTATCATATAGTACCAAATGTAGCGCGGATCCATTTTGTACGGCCCGCCGGGTAATGTATGTTTTTGTGATTTAGCTTGTTCTTCCATAGACAATTTAAAAAAATTATACTCTGATACTATATTATTCCTTACGCTAAGGCAAGCGAACAGTTTCATCATATTTATTTATTGCTCGCGACAGGGAACAACAAGCTTATTTTTTGTTGTCTTCAGATCCGTTATTTTGATTATCTTCTTCACTCTTCTTCTCTTCGCTCTCGTCTTTTTGATTCTCCGTGTTTTGTTCTTTTTTATTTTCGTTCTCCTCTTTAAAATTGCCTAGATGGTTGTTGTTGTGTTCTTCTTTGTCTTGGTCGCTTGTATATTCTTCGTTCTTTTCTTTTTCGCTTTCTTTTTCTTGTTCGCGGCTGTTTAGATCTACGCTTACGGATTTTAATTCATCCAACTTTTTCTTAAGGGAATTAACCTCGTTTGAGATCATATTGAGGTTCTTATCCTTTTCGTCTTTATTACGATAAGCTTCTTTCAGCTTATCTTCTTTTGACCAACGCTCTTCTTCTACTTCGTGTCGTTTGTCTTCAACCTGCCGTCTTTCTTCACCCATTTCGCGGCGCTTCTTAGCATCGTGTGAGCTAGTGATCCTCCCGTCCAGATCACGCTTTTGATCTTCTAGCTTCTTTTCTTCTTCTCTGATCTCATTTAACTCTTCTTTTAGTGAGGAGATTTGTTTCTGCGCTTCATCGCGTTCTGATTCAGCTTTTTTCTTCTCATTCTTCTTGACCAACAAGTCTCGGTGGGTAGTAGTTTCCTCTTTTTCGCTTTCTAAGTTCTGTTTTCTCTCTCTTTCGTCTCTTAGTTTGTTTTCGATCGAGCTCAGTTCGTTTTCAGTTTTTTCGATGATGTGTCGCAATTTTTCATATATTTCTTCTAGACGCCAACGATCGTCTTCCATTTCTCTTCGTTCTCTTTCTTTCTTCCAGCGTTTGCGTTCAGCATCGCGCTTTTCAGCTTTATTACTGGAGTTAGCCTCAGCTCCTTCCAGTTCTTTGATCTCTTTTGTTATTTCTTCTTCTTTGTCTTTGATCGGTTCTAAGTTCTTGTCGATTATTTCTCGGCGCTCTTTGAGGTTATCTAATGTCTCAGAGACGTCCTTCTTGTCGTCTTGTAGAGTCTCAATTCGTGAAGAGCTTGAAGTAATTTGTGTTGAAAGGGTAGAGATAGACGATTCAAGGTCTTCTACTGTAGCCTCTTCATAAAGCTCTTCAGTTTCTTCGTCTTGCTTCTCGTTTTCTTCTGAAACCCCCTTGTTCTTTCCGAGAACTTCGTTTATTTGTTTTGTGATCTCTTCTTCGGAAAGATCTTTAAACTTCTCCTCCTTTTTGTCTTTCTTTTCTTCAGTCTTGTCTTTGTCAGATTCTTCTTTTTTGTGTGTTTTTTGAATAGCTTCAGTCGCGCTCAAGTTTTTCTCAGTTGAAGCCTCTTCTTTTTCATCGTCTTTCTCTTTCGTCTCTTCTTTAGATCCTTTCTCTGCCGATTTGGTCTCGGTTTCTTTCTCAGTGCGTTGTTTGTGCAGTTTTTCGTTAAATTCCTTGTTGCTTTCAAACGATTTTATTGCGTCGTCAGTGCCGTCTTCCTTCTCTTCAGATTTGCCTTCAAGGTCCGGACTCTCTCTTTCTTCGGTGGTTTTGCTTTTAAGATCTTCAGCCCTTCCTTTGTCTTCATCATCTTTAGCTGGCTTTTTACTTGGAATATATAGATCAGCCAGTTTATCCAACTCTTCTTTGTAGTGTGTTTTGCGAGGGTTGTTAGGTCGCTCCGGCACCCCTGTATTTGAGCCGCTTTGATCCTGTTCTTTTCCGACTTTAGCTTTGGGAGCGGTCGGCGGCTCTGCTGGTTTTGCTTCGTTTTGCGTGCCGTGTTGCTCGCTTTGTTCTTTCTTTTGTTTATTCTCTCCTCCGCGCAAGCCGCGTTTTTTGAGAGCTTCCATATCTTGCTCTAGAGTGCGCAAACCCCTGCCTTTAGTAGGACTGCTGCCGGAAGTACCGGCGCTGAAGTTCTGAGGACTGTTTGGGGAATTTCCGTCTTGATTCATTGTTATAAGTATATCAAAAAACTTCTTTTTGCGAGTGTGGATGTAGTATACTGTGGGCAATGCGAAAAATCATCCTCCTGCTTCTGTTGGTCAATCTATCGGTGTTCTCCACCATTTTCTTTCAAGAAACGAAGCGTGAAGAGGTTGCGACTATTTCCTCTCAAAATACAACTGAAAAGAAAACAGAAGATAGCTCTGGAGTAAGTATACCGATAAAAACGATACATTTTGGTGACCTGATGCTTGATCGGGGAGTGGAGGCCTCTATTAAATCCGGCGTTGATCCTTTTGAAAATGTGAAAGATACGATCAGAATGGGGGCTTTTGACGTTGTAGCGGTTAATCTTGAGGGTCCATTTACCGACTCCCAAGAATGCCAAGAAAAACCGTATACATTTCGGTTTGAGCCGGAATATGTCTCTTTACTTAAAAGCGCTGGAATTACTGCCGTAAGTATTTCAAACAACCACACGCTGGATTGCTATGAAGAGGGAGAGAAAGACACTAAAAGAATACTTTCCGAAAACGGAATAGATGATTTTGGAGGTTTTAACCCCAAACCAACTGTTCATTATCAAGAGATAAATGACAGGACTGTCGCATTTTTGGGTTTTGATACCACCATGAACTCTCACTCTGAGGAAATGATGATAAAAGAGGTTGCGGAGGCAAGCTCTGTCGCTGATGTGGTGGTTGTGTATATGCACTGGGGCAATGAATATGAGACAGAGCCAAACCAAAATCAAACAACACTCGCGCGTGCATTGGTGGCTTCCGGAGCCGATCTTATTATTGGTCACCATCCGCACGTGTTGCAGCCCGCGGAGATAATTGAAGATTCGGTTGTATTCTATTCACTCGGGAATTTTATTTTTGATCAAATATTAGAGGAAAATCGTACCGGCGCCGGCGTAGAAGTTGTCTTCAAGGAAGAAGCAACGGATTTTAGAGTTTATCCGTTTTTGATCTCAGGCAATCAGCCGTCTTTCTATGAGGGAGAAAATCGTACCGCGCTTTGCGACAGGGTACTCGGCGATATTAGCGGTACGTGCAAGTTCACATTGCCTTCATCTCAATGAGCAATGTAAAAGGAGCGGATATACTCAACATTTCTTTATTTGATTTATAAATTAGGGCGAGACGTGGTACTGTGTTAAGTAAGAAGCGAAGATGATCGATCGTCTTCAGTAGGGTATAGAAGCGGGTTTAAAAATAAATAAAAGTTATGAAAAAATTAATTCTCTTAATAGTGCCGGTATTCTTGATTGCTCCGAATGTAGCGGATGCTTATCAGGTTAACTATGCCAGTGTGGAAGACATCGTGGGTGATGAGGTAATTTTGAAATACAGAACGACCGACGGATATACTTTCTCTGTCTGTGACTTTAGTGGACAGTGCGGAGAGCTTTTATACGATGAAAACGAGGACAATGATGCCCCGCAAGTTTTTCCGGAAATTCTCGGAAAGACTGACTACGAAAAAAGCGTTGACGGTCATCGCGCGGTAGTTAAGCTTGCCGAAATTGGTGACAACACATACCGCGCTTTGTACGCCGTGGACGGTGACGATTCTTCTTTCATTAGTTTAATACCTTACAATGGACCATCTATTAGGACTTCTATAACCTACGCGAACGACGCGGTGGTTTTTGTTGGTAATGGCGGTGAAATAACAAGGTATCAGGTATCAACCGGAAAGATCTCTGAAATTTCAACAGAAAAAACCTATTACCCATATATAAGCCTCTCGGAGCATGGCAAGTACATAACGGCTTATTACGGAGGAGACGATGAGCATAAAATATGGAATCTAATTAATGGTAAGGAAATGTCAATTTCTACCGAAACCCCGAGCTATGTGGTTTTTGATAATAGAGAAGAACGGGTGGCCTATCTGGAAGAGGTAGACGGATTCAAAAAGCTTTTTGTCGCTCCTATCGATGACTTGGAGGACAAAGAAGAGGTTAACGAAGGCGACTATACCGTGGTTGAGTATGAGTTTATCGGCGACACTCTTTATTACATAGCAAACTCTGAGGAGGGTCCCTCCGGTCCGTACATTTGGAATCTTTATTCCTATGATCCCGAGTCAGGAGAAACCGAGGTAGTTGATAGTGATGTGGGTTATGACGACTGGTACGGCAACCTCAAAAAGACACACAGCGCCCTAATGTACGAAAAAGTAGACGGTACAAACAAAAATGTGATCATCTATGAGCCAGACGCGCGGGAAGGAGAGAAGCGCACGGTGCTGTCTGCGGTAGAACCGCGAGAAGCTTCCGATAAGATAACGCGAACCGCGGTAGATCTTGATGGCGTACCCGGAGTTCTTTTAACTCCTGAAGGAGAAACCGGAGAACTTCCTTTGATCGTTTGGCTTCACGGCGGTCCAATGAGGCAGACCTCTATCGGTTACCATACCTTCTATGGGTACGCGGTTTACGATGAATTTCTCGAGCGTTTCGCCGAAGAGGCTAATGTACTAAAGATCGACTATGCCGGTAGTTGGGGACACGGCGAAGAGCTACGCGAAAGACTTGATGACAACTTAGGCGTAGCGGATGTAAGTGATGTTCTTAAGTCTATAGAAGAGATCAAAAAGGAAAGGGACATAAGCAACGTGTACTTGCTTGGTAACAGCTACGGTGGATATCTGGGTGCTCGAACTCTTGTGGAAGACCCGGAAGAAATTGATGCCGTAGTATCTTTGTCAGGTGTACTTGATTGGGAGAGTCTTATTTCAAGGATCCCTTCGTCTCCGTTCAAAACCTACTTTGACGGCACTCCAAACAGAGACAATGAAGACAAGTACGAAGCGGCTTCTATAATGAGTCGTTTGGATAACATTGACGACGAAAAAATACTTCTCGTATACGGTGAAGATGATGCGACAGTGCCAACGTGGCAATCTACGGAGTTTTACTCTTTTGCCGAAGAAGAAGGCAAGAACGTAGAGCTTGTGAATTATGAAGAAGAAGGACACACGATCCTAAAAAGCGAGAATCTACTCGATTTGTGCCAAAGAACAGCCGAAGTCTTCAGTCTTTCTGAATCCCTCTGCGAAATTTAGCTAGGAGTTTAGCTGTCTATTTTCAATTTAAATGCTTCAATCTATAGATTGAAGCATTTAAATTTGGGAAATACCCGACTTTAAGGGCTTGTTTTGACACTAGGAAGACTTTTCCATTGGGTAGTATAAGCCGGAGAAGAAAACTCACTCCGCAAAGACCAGCTTTGTCTTATACCCACAGCCGCGGAGAAAAGCGCGTTTTGGCCGTGCTTTTTCTCGATAGTGTCAAGGGTATCCATAAGCTCTTTTCTGTCTTTTGTTTTTAGATCCTCAAACAGAGTTTTTTCGGGAGCAAGTTCGATTTGAGTAAAATCAGACAAAAGAACGCCGGCTTTACAGTACAATGAATTGTCCTGATAGATCTCCGAGAGTATGTCGTGGGCGTGTTTGATCAACTCCAGAGAATCGTTCGTGTGATATAAAAGATCGCGAAAGCCAGAAAGGCTTTTTTTGTTGCTCCTTTCTTGCACGCTGATCGTGACTGACACATACTTTGCCGCGCTACATTGTTTTCGCATCTTTCGTGCCGCGTTGGTTATGTGATGAGCAACCGACTCTTCCAGGTCTTTCTTTTGGCGGGTCTTTTTTCCGAATGAACGCGAAGATATTATTGCCTTCTTGTCTTTACGAAGGTGGTCGTCAGATAGCGCTTTTACTCCGCGCAACTCGTAAGCCACCCTGAGTCCGGATAATCCGAGTGTGGCGCGAAGCCATTGATCGCTAGATTCCGCCAAGGCGAGAGCCGAGACTATATTAGAGCTTGATAGCCTGGAGCGCAGTTGTCTTCCCACACCCCATATTTCACCGACATCGGTTTCTCTGAGAATTGCCTCGCGTTCATCTTCAGAGATCATAAAGACCCCCGTGCTTTTTGCTTTCTCGCTCGCGAGCTTGGCCAGCGTCTTACTTGAAGATACGCCGATCGAAACAGGGATGCCCGTACCGCGCTCCACTCGTTTCTTTATTTCGCGAGCTTGACGTTCCACCTCTAACTTGTCGCCTCTGAGAGTTACGAAGCTCTCGTCTATGGAATAAACTTCTATCTCTTCTGCACAATCATCGATCACGCTCATAACTCTCTTGGACAAATCGTTGTAAAGGGAAAAGTTACCGGAGAAGACGGTAACTCCTTTTTGTTTCAAAGAATCTTTTACCTGAAAATAGGGTGCTCCCATCGGGATACCCATTCTTTTCACTTCATTAGAGCGGGCTACCACGCAACCGTCGTTATTGGACAATACAACTACCGGCCTTTCTCCTAGCTCGGGACGAAAAAGTCGCTCGCAGGATACGAAGAAATTGTTGCAATCTACCAGAGCAGTGTAAGTTCTTTTATTCATAGGGCTAGCGCTTTAAAATGAGCGCACCGAATTGGTTACAACTCCCCAAACAGTGGACTCCATTTCCTCGGTTAGTTTGATGGGCTCATACTCAGAATTTTCAGCCACAAGGAAATAGTCGCCACCTTTTTTCTCCAGTCTTTTTATGGTCAATTCATCAAATACGGCGGCTATGACGATATTGCCGGGTTTTGGTTCAAGTGATCTGTCGACCACCAGTATGTCTCCGGAAAAAATACCAGCTTCTTTCATCGAGTCTCCTTCGGCACGCACGAAAAAAGTAGTGGCCGGGTTTTTTATTATGTAATTATTGAGATCAAGTGATCTTTCTACGGAGTCATCAGCCGGAGACGGAAAACCGGCTTGTGGCCTGTCTGTAAATAGGGGAGCGCTTACCGAAGAAAGATCTTCCTCGCTCTTTGCTATCATTTTAACTCTCTCTTTCATCACAGTAGTATATCACTAGAAGCAATTATTTCGTGATATGCTTGTAGTATGGAAGGAGATCTTCCCGGACAGATAGCCGAGAATCTAGAAAGTATAAACGTGTCCGAATTCATAACACCGCAGTTGTTATGGTGGGCTCTTTTGGCGGTATTGGTTTTGTTTGCCGTTATAAGCTCTATCCTCGTTTTCCATTGGCGGAAATACGCGCTCGGTAAAGAAGTAGTACGCCGTATGATCATAATATACTTTTCGGTATCCGGGGTCTTTATTCTTTCTTTGGTTTTGCTAATTCTTTCTATAACTCTTTAGTCTATGATCGATCTTCACGAAGGAGAAAAAATAGATATGGTGATACGCAAACACTGGTTTGTACTAGTGAGTCGTATTTTCTCACTATTTTTGTTGCTGTTTTTACCTCTGGTTGTCTATTACCTTATCAACTTCCTTATGGGAGCGTGGGGGACGGAAAACCAACTTTCTATGTTTGACTCGATAGACGGAGCTTATTTATTGCTGGGATTGATCCTTTGGTTCTTTTTCATATGGATATGGGCATTTATAATTTGGACTGACTATTATCTTGATGTCTGGATAATAACTAATGAGCGCATTTTGGATATTGAACAACACGGTTTCTTCCGTCGTGAGATCTCCACTTTTCGCGCGGAGCGTATCCAAGATGTTACGATCGAGGTTCACGGCGTCATCTCTACCTTTCTTAATTTTGGCACTATTCACGTGCAGACCGCGGGAGAAAACCGCTACTTTGAAATGAAGGGAGCTCCGGCGCCGACCCACCTTAAGCAAGTCATCAACTCACTCCAAAGAAACTCTTCGAGAAATAGTTATAGAAATGAAGGAGGAGCTTAAATAATCTGCAATTTTGCTTATGAAATTTGAATTTGAAAATACTTTAGTACCCGCAGAAGAAATTGAGACCATAGGTCGCAAATTGGAATCATATCAAAAACACTTGAATGAAGTGGTTGCCGCAGCTGATTATTCCAGCCCCGAAAGCTCGATAAATCTTCCCGACGACTCGGGAATTCGCGACAGCGTAACCGAGCTTGCCAATGAAAAAACAAAAAATGGCCTTTCTTATTTGGTAGTAGTCGGCATTGGCGGGTCCAACTTGGGCACGGAAGCCGTGTCGGAGGCCTTGGGAGGTTACTACAACAAACTACTGAGCAACTCTCACCCCAGTGTGCTTTTTCTCGAAACGACAGACAGCCGCTATATGGAATCTTTGTTTCAGATCTTGAATAAAGTAAATTCAGCTTCGGAAATACTTATTTGTGTTGTAAGCAAATCGGGAACCACAACCGAAACTGTCGCGAACGCTAGTTTGCTTACGGACAAGCTGTTTGAGAAATTCGGGGAGGTGGCAAAAGAGAGGCTGGTCGCCATAACCGATCCGGATTCTTCATTGGCGAGTGTCGCGAGAGAAGAAGGTTTTAGCTTACTTGAAATTCCTAAGGTAGTTGGTGGCCGGTATTCGGTGATGTCGGCAGTAGGTCTATTCCCGTTGGCTTGTTTAGGTTTTGATATTGAAAAACTTCACGCGGGAGCGCGAGAAATGCGTGATCGGTCTTTGTCACAAACAGATAATCCGGCTATGCATTCCGCTATTATGCTCGCACACCATTACGAAGAAGGTTGCCGCATCCACGATACGTTCATTTTTGACCCCTCTTTTGAGTATTTGGGCAAATGGTATCGTCAGTTGTTGGCGGAAAGTATAGGAAAAAGAATGGATCGTGACGGCAACGAAAGAAGGATCGGCTATACTCCTACGGTGTCGATCGGTTCAACCGATCTTCATTCCGTGGGCCAGCTTACTCTGGGAGGACCGCGCGACAAGATCACGACCTTTGTCAGTAGAGATCTTGGTTCTGAAGAATTTGATATTCCGACCTCCGGAGCGTTCTCTGGATTAACGCAAGGTCGGACTCTTGAGGAAGTTCTTGAAGCGTTGATACGCGGAGCAGAGAGCGCGTATGTCAAATCGGGCTTGCCGTTTCTTAGCTGTACTCTTGAAAGTGTCGATGAATTTGAAATAGGCGCTTTTATGCAATGGAAAATGTTAGAGGTGATGTACTTAGGGGAGCTTTTGAACGTCAACGCCTTTGATCAGCCGGAGGTGGAATCCTATAAGAAGGCCACTCGATCTATATTGGAAAATGGACAAGAAACACAAGGACAATAAAACAACCCTAGTATTGTTTGGAGCGACCGGTGACTTGGTATTTCGTAAGGTTTTGCCGAGTCTATTTGAGCTTGAAATGGACGAGGAGATGATCGCGGAAGATATAATTTTATTCACTCGGCGCGATCTAAAAACCGAGGAATTTCTAAGAGATTTCGTGCGGCCTTCTCTAGAACGTGTGTTCGATTCAGTGGATGAGAAGGTCTACGAGCGTTTTGCTGATCGATTTAGATATGTACGCGGGGACTATGATAATAATGAAGACTTCAAGCATCTAAAAGAGTCTCTTGGGGAAAAAGGGAAAAGCAATTTGCTTTTCTATATGCCTGTATACCCCGACCACTTAGGAGTTATAATTGATAATATGAAGGAGGCGGGTGTAGTTCCTTTAGATCATGCCGCTAACGCTTGGAAGAGAGTGGTTGTAGAAAAGCCGTTTGGAAAAGATCTGGCCTCAGCCCGATCGATATTTGACAGTCTGGGTAAGGTCTTTTCAACAGAGGAAATTTACAACATTGATCACTATTTAGCCAAACCCCTACTGCGCGACATGTCGTCGCTTCGTCAGAAAGACGAAAAGATAGACAATATGTTCGGGTCCGGCGAGGTTGCAAGAATAAATATACGACTCTTTGAAGCTGCGGGGGTCGAGAGTAGAGGATCCTTCTATGATGCCGTGGGCGCTTTTATAGACGTTGGGCAAAATCACGTTTTGCAAATGCTAACTGCGGCGTTAGTGCTTGCCGAGGATTTGGATAAAGATAAAGAGATCGGTGAAGCTCGAGAGCAGGCACTATCAAGCATAGGTATCTTAACGCCGGAAGAAATTAAAACCAGAACTCGTCGCGGTCAGTATGAAGGATACCGACAGATAAAAGAAGTGTCCGACAATTCAGATACGGAAACTTATTTCTGCGTTGAAACTGATATCCGCAAAGGTGCCCTAAAGGGTGCTCAAATTAACCTTGAGGGAGGTAAGCGCATAGGCAAAGAAAACCTCAAAGAAATAGAAGTGATCTTTACTAAAGATCCCGAGGCCGGCCGGGAGGACAAGAATGAACGAATAATTTTCCGCCTGGAACCAACGGAAGAAATTGAGATCTTCAAACGTCCCGGGGAAGACGAAGAAGATGTAAAAAGTATTACTATACAGCTTCGTGAGCGAACGGAAAGGAAACAATATACCGAGGAATACAAAACTCTTTTTCAAGCGGCCGCAGAAGGAAACCGCTCGCTATTTCTCGCTCCGCGCGAAACTCTTCTTCTTTGGGAATTTGCCGAGGCAGTTATCAAGGGCTGGAGAGAGAACTTGAGACCGCTTGAGAGTTACCCGCAAAATGAACATCCGGCGTTTCGGGGTAAATAATACGAACCTTTATGTTTTCAAAAAGTTTTCAAAAAATACAAACAAGAACCTTTTTTATAACTTTACTCGGTGTCTTTGCTTTGACCGTTTATATGATCGCGCCTTTTTTGACTCCTTTGCTCTGGGCGGCGATTTTGGCGAGTGTTTTCTATCCCCTTAACCAAAAAATACAGTCCATCATAAAAAATGAGAACGCGAGCTCCCTCATTACAACTACTTTTATTGTACTCATAGTTCTGGTACCTGTTTCCGTGGTAGCCGTTATGCTTGTGCGGGAAATGGTGGGAGTGTATGAGTATCTCAGCGATCCGGAAACAGTAAACACCATAACCTCTTTCGTAGAAGCACAACGTGAGAGCGGCGCGTTCAAGGGATATATGGAAGGGCTTGAGGTAGAAGAGAGGATAAGAGATATCTTTAGCACCGTAGCTTCTTCATTACTTGCGTTTGTTCGGCAGGGCTCGGCTACTACGCTTTCTTTTATCGCCAAGTTATTTGTAATGCTTTACACGCTATTTTACCTTTTGCGTGATGGAAAGAAATTATTACTTAAAGTAGAGAGACTGCTTCCTTTTGGAGATGACAACGAAAGGAGGTTGTTTGAAAAGTTCACTTCCACTTCGCGCGCGACTTTAAAGGGAACTGTATTTATCGCGATCATACAAGCCATAATAGCCGGAAGTAGTTTTTTGGCGGTTGGATTGCCGGCAGTTGTCTTTCTCACTATCGTTGCCGGTTTCTTGGCTCTTATTCCCGCCTTAGGCGCGACCTTGATCGTGGTTCCGGCGGCAGTTTATTTATTTTTTACCGCTCCGCTTTGGCAGGGCGTACTCCTCTTGGTGGCAGCCGTTGTTATAAACGTCTCTGACAATATTTTGCGACCGGTTTTGGCGGGGAGCGATATAGCTATGCATCCGGCTGTATTTCTTTTCGCTACCTTAGGAGGGTTGGCTTTGTTTGGTGTCTCAGGCGTTGTTTTCGGGCCGGTAGTAATGGCTTTTCTTCTGGCAATGCTTGAAATATACGAAACACGCTACAAACGCGACATCGATAAAGAGGCTGGTGCGAAGTCCTAATTTCTCCTAGGTTTAACCTCGGGGGAGGACGGAACGCTACAAAAAGGATATAGATAAAGATAATAGGCGAGAATATACTTAATTCCACATACTTATCAGTTCGTGATAAAGTAAGAGCGATGTCAAAGACAAAAGTAGTTATAGTAGGAGGCGGATTTGGGGGAGTTTACGCGGCAAGATCGCTTTTGCGCTCAGGGTATGACGTTACGCTGATCTCGCGTACTAATTTCTTTATTTTTACTCCACTCCTGCACGAGGTGGCTACTGGCGCTCTGAACGCAAGCGACATTACATTTGAATATTCGGACTTTTTTCATAACACCGACTTCACGTTCTATCGCGAGAACGTAAGAGAGACGGATTTCGAATCTCACAAAGTTGTTACCTCTGACGGAGAAGAGATCTTTTACGATTATCTTATTGTTTCGACGGGGGCGAAAACAAACTTTTTTGGTACTAAAGGGGAAGAGAACGCTCTCGAGTTAAAGACCATAGAAGATGCTAACGAAATAAAACGGCGTATTATAAAGAAAGCTCAAGGTATTGAACGCAACGTTTCGGTGAATGTTATCGGGGGAGGGCCAACCGGATCTGAGTTGGTCTTTGAAATAAAGGAATTTTTGGAAACCATCAAAAAATATTCATCCTCGCTTGAATATTCGGTTCGTCTTATTCACGCTGATAAAAATCTTTGTCCCAATTTTCCGATGTCGGTTCAGGATTATACTTTAGCGACAATGAAACGCGTTGGTATAGATATACGGCTTGAGACGTTTGTTACAGAAATTACACCCGAGGGTGTAATAACTAAAGAGGGTGAGAAAATTGATGGTGATCTGAATATTTGGACTGCGGGCGTTTCCCCCAATACCGAAATCGTGGGTGAGTCATTTAAAGATGAAAAAGGTAACGTAATAGTGGACGATAATCTTCGTGTAGCGGGACGCGAAAGAGAGTTTGCTATCGGCGATGTTATGACCCGAGAAGGTGAAGTTATTCCCAAGCTTGCTCAAACAGCCATTCGCCAGGGAAAGGGCGTGGCTAAAAACATAAAACTTCATAATCAAGGAAAAGAAATGACCCGATACGAGGTTAAGCTCAAAGGCATCTTGCTTTCCTTAGGAAAGGGTAGAGGTGCGGGGAAATTGTTCGGCTTTGATGTTAAAGGATTCTTCGGTTGGATGGTCTGGAAAGGCGCGTATCTGACCAAAGTGCCGGGCTTCAGAAATAAGGTTGAAGTATTTTCCACTTGGACCATCAATCTTTTTTCTTCACGAGATCTCTACGAAAAATAATTTTTTCTCCTTTAGATGTTACAATATTTGAGGGAGTTTTATAGGTTTAATAAAAATCATTTCTTATGAACGAAAGAGAAAATAATTACGACGAAAACGGACAAGGACATGATCACGAAGGAGGACATGACTCCGGAGATCAAACTCCGGGACAGGATCAATTCCAGACCGGACCAAGCCAAGAACCTCAATCTAACGTTGAAGGAGAAGGAGGCGGATCTACTAACGTAGTAGCTGTTATTGCGGTAGTCGTTCTGCTCGCACTCTTGGCCTACGCCGCGTACGTGTTCATGAATCGTAACGCTACACCAGAGCGACCTGGTCAAGGTAGTGATACGGAAAACGGTGTGAACACTGAATTAGAAGGAGAGGCAGAATTGCCGCCAACCGGAGCAGAAGAGTAAGTCTTTAAAGTTAGTCGAGAAAAGCAAGGTCGACTCCTTCGACCTTGCTTTTCTTTTGCGCTTTCAATAAATACGCTACAATAGACACGTTATGAGATTCTTTGTCGTCATACTATTTTTGTCTTCCGCTTTCTTCTTTACTCCGTTTTTAAGCGCGGAAGCCCAGACGCGCGAGGAGCTCGAAGCCAGAATAGAGGTTTTGAGAGAAACTCTGCGCGAGCTTAAGGCAGAACTGCAGGAGAAGTTGTTCGAAGAGAACAAGGATTTTCGGTTTGAACGGGATCTTAATATTGGCTCACGAGGTAGAGATGTGGAAAAGTTACAGAACTTCCTTGCGTACAACACTCAATTTTATCCGGAAAAAATGGTTACCGGATATTACGGCGAATTGACAAGTGCAGCCGTAACCAGATTAAAGATAGAATACAATATATCTGAGCCGGGCTTTGGTGAAGAATCTCGCGAAGCACTCAACGACCTATTTCAAAAGCGCTCATCTTTTGTAGTATCAACTTCCGGGTTCACCTTGGAGCCCGAAGGAACCAGTGACGACGAGGACAATAATGACGAAGATCCTGTAGAAGGGGACGCCAACATAAACACTTCTTCTTTAGCTAGGCAAATTCATATAGAGGTTAACAAAACCAGAGTCAGAAATGGACTTAATGCCCTGGTTTGGGATGAAGAATTAGCACGTGTAGCTCGCGAACACAGCCAAGAGCAATCAAGGGATAACGAAGAGATCACAGAGTCCGAATATCTTTGCCAGTATCCTATTATCCGGCACGAAGGTTTTGAGAACGGATTTTCAATAAGAGACCGAGTTATGAATTCTGATATTTCGTTCAGATCCGTGGGAGAGAACATTGCGATGATCCCCGCTATCAAGTCCAGAACCTATTCTTACGGGGTTGATGAAGAAATGCCAAAATGCCCAGAAAGAGAAGAGTTTTCTATCGAAGACGTCAGTGACGAAGAAGAATATTTAGATTATATCGACGGACTCCTGGATAAATCACAGTCTGTTGGTTCAGTGGACTTTATTCGAGCAAAAAGATATACAGAAGATGAGATAGTTGACCTGACGATAGAAGGATGGATGGATTCTCCCGGACATAGAGAAAACATACTTTATCCCGACTATACTCACAGTGGAATTGGAGTCGTCAGGGTCAATGAGTATCTAATAATTACACATAATTTCATTGGTAGATAGAATTAACACGGTAAGAATTTATTAATCGAGCCGTCTCAAAATATGAAGCATGACGGGGGAGATATAGAGAAAAAATTTATAGAAACACACGAAGCCTATTCAGACGCTATCTTCCGTTTCTGTTTCTTTAAAATATCTGATAGAGATAAAGCTTATGACCTTGCACAGGAAACTTTTGTGCGCTTGTGGAATTATATTCGCGATGGAGAAAAAACCATCGATAACGAGCGCGCTTTTTTGTACAAGATAGCGAGAAATCTGATCATAGACGAATACCGCAAAAAAGACTCTATGTCTTTGGATACTCTACAGGAGGGAGGCTTCGATGTATCCTCCGGCGGGGAAAAGGATATTGAGATGGATGTAAGTACTCGCGAAGTAGTTGAAGCTATTCATAAGCTGGATGATCTCTACTGCGAAGTAGCGCTCTTGCGCTTTGTTGAGGGGTATCCTCCGAGAGAGATCGCTGAGATGCTCTCGGTCTCCGAAAACGTTGTTTCTGTCCGCTTGAACAGGGCGGTAAAGAAATTGCGCGTAATGCTAAAAGTTGAAAATGAGTAAGGAAAACAAAACAGAAAAGGAATTAGAAAACAAGCTTCAAGCCGCGAAGAATGTTTCGTTGTCTGAGGGTGAGCGCGAACGTATGCGGAATTTTCTTTATTCTTATATGGAACACACTCCAGTGCGCGGTGAGAGAGCGGCGCACACCAGTTCTCGTTCGTGGTTTGCTCTAGTGTCTTTGCGTTTGGTTCCGGCTTTGGTCGTAGTGCTTTTCTTTGTAAGCGGTGGTTTTGTGATGGCGCAAAATGCTCTACCGGGGGATCCTCTCTATGTTCTGAAGACCGCACAAGAAGAGATGCGAAACCAGCTTTCCTTCTCAACTGAATCTAAGGCGCGTTTGGATGCCGCCAGGGTGGAAAGGCGTTTATCAGAGGCTAGCGAATTGGCTTTTTCGGACTCGCTTACGCCAAAGACTTCAGAGCAACTAAAGACAAAGATCGATACTCGTATTCGGTCTATAGAAAAGAAAATCGCCGCGCTGGAAGAACAAAATGACGCCATAACGGCTCTCGAAATAGGTAGTGAATATGAATCTATCCTCCGAGTTTACAGAGATCTCTTGGCTCGTCTTTCCGAGGGCAACAGCGAAATGGCCGGCCTTGTTGCCTCTTTAACAGATATGGATTATGAAAAAGAGACTACGGAATCTCTGAGTGTTTCTGAGCCTCCGGAAACCGAAGGGGCTCTTTCGCTTGAAAGTGAAGAGCCTCCGAAAGAATTAGCTGACGATGGATCTGAAGGCGGATCATCTTCAGCTGAAGCAGGGGGAGAGGTGGGTATTATGGCTGAAGAAGAGGTAAGCGTTTCAGTTGATGTCAACGAAGAGGACAGTGAGGAAGACCAATTGCAGGAGAATAACAAGGACGAAGCAAAAGAACTTCGGATCGAAACAGAGAACATAGAAGAAAAAGACAATCTAACAATAAACACTCTTGAGTTATTCGTAAGTACGCGTCTGGAAAAAACAGAAGTGCTTCTCGAGAAAAAAGAGGTTGGTAATAGTGAGCTAAAAGAACGGTTGTCAGAGCACTTGGAGCAGGCGAAGCGAGATTACGAAAATGGCAAAAAAGCTTCTGAAAACGATTCTGAAGAAGAAGCTCGAGAGTACTTTAAAACATCTCTAGGTCGTATTGAGGACGTTCGAACAACCCTTAGGATTTCTGAATCGATCCCGGCTCAGAGTATTCTGGAGTCTTTAAAGAAAGAAACCTCCGCTAATGCTTTTGATGCCCTTGAGGGCATAATAAAAGGCTTTAGAAGCGAGAAGGGAGACGAGGAAGACGGTGAGGGCGAAGAAGAAACAGAAGAAGCCAAAAATAACGACGAAGGAAGTAAAGAGGCGGAAGAAGAGGAAGGTAATAAATCGGAGAAAGAAGAACAGAATGACAAAGAGAGTAGTGAAGAGGGAGATCTTGAAAAAGAAATAGAGGGAGCGGTGGAGGTAGAAGTCGCGGATTAACCTAGAGTAATAAAAGTAATTAACAAAATAAATATGGAATTTTTAAATAGTAAATTAGGACGATTAGTGAATTTAGGAGGAATACTATTGATAGTATTAACTCTGTTTGTTGGTGTAAAAACGATCAACGAAATAAAACAATTCAGTTACATAGGCGATGACTCGGTTTCGGAGACGCGTTCTATAACAGTGTCCGGAGAAGGGGAGGTATTTGCTACCGCTGATATCGCAACCTTTAATTATTCAGTGAGGGAGCGAGGAGAAACCGTGGCAGAGGCAGAGAATTTGGCCACCGAAAAATGGAACCAAATTCTCGATTACTTGGATGATGCCGGAGTAAAGGAAGAGGATATAAAAACAACCGGATATTCCATTTCGCCTGTATATGAGAATGTATCGTCTTCTGGCTTCAGATTTGACAATGATCGAGAAATAGTTGCCTATACGGTAACGCAGACAGCTCAAGTGAAGGTACGTGATACTGATAAAACTGGAGAAATACTTAGCTCTGTAGGGGACTTTGAGGTTAATAACCTTTCCGGAATTTCTTTCACAATTGACGATGAGTCAGAACTTATGGCGGAAGCGCGGGAAAAAGCTATAGAGAACGCGAGAGAAAAAGCCAAGACGCTCGCGCGTAATTTGGGTGTCGGTCTTGATGATGTAATTAGCTACAACGAAAACCAGGGCGGTTACCCGAGGCCATATCATGGAGATATGGCAAGACTTGAAGTGGAGGAAGATGGTGGCAGTTCCGCCCCAAGTATACCGGCCGGAGAAAACAGGATATCTGTAAATGTGGAAGTTACCTATAGGATCAGATAATCGGATCGGTTGAGTTTATGTCGATTCTAATATGTAATATTGACCAAATCAGAAAGATGAAGTAATATAGGGTCTCAATAACCCCGCGGGGGTTTTTTGTTAGAATGGCCTAAGTATTTATTATGATCGAAAGAGGATTAAATTATCTAAGAAATGTGCGAGGGGAGGTAAAACACGTTAGCTGGCCGACACAACGTGAAATAGTTTCTTTTACTATTGTTGTTATTGCTCTATCCCTCTTGGTAGCGGGAATGCTTGGGCTTTTTGATGTAGTTCTAACTGAAGTTATCCAATCTATATAGAAATATGCCTAAGCAGCAAACAACAGGAGAACGTAATTGGTATGCTATACATACATATGCCGGTTACGAAAAAGCAGTTGAGCGTAACCTAAGACAACGGATAGAGTCTTTGGGTATGGACGACAGGATCTTCGATGTTGTGGTCCCAACTGAAAAGAAAGTAAAAATAAAACGAGGAAAAAGAGTAGAAGAAGAAGAAAGAATATATCCCGGATATATTTTGGTGGATATGATAGTAACTGATGATTCGTGGTATGTGGTTCGCAACACTCCTAGAGTAACCGGGTTCGTTGGTTCCGGAGTTCAGCCGGTACCGCTTTCGCAAAAAGAGGTTGATGATCTTTTTGCTAGAATGAATCGCGATACCGCCAAACACACGATCGATCTTATTAAGGGCGATACGGTAAGGATCGTTGACGGTCCTTTCAAAGAATTAGAGGGCAAAGTAGACGAGGTAGACGAAGAAGCAGGCAAAATAAGGGTGTTGGTTTCTATGTTCGGACGAGAAACACCGGTTGAGTTGGATTTCCTTCAAGTCGCGAAATTATAGCTTGCAGAAAAAGAGCTACTGGTGTAGCATTTATCCCGTCAAAAGACTAATTATATGGCAAAGAAAGTAGAAAAAAAATTAAAACTCCAAATACAAGGCGGTGCCGCCAATCCGGCTCCACCGGTAGGACCTGCTTTAGGTCAGGCAGGGATCAATATTGGACAGTTTGTTACGCAATTCAACGAAGCAACAGCTGAGATGCGCGGAGACGTTGTTCCCGTGGAGATATCGGTTTATGAAGATCGAAGCTTTGATTTTGTACTCAAAACACCACCGGCTTCCCGTCTTATTTTGAAAGCTATTGGCCAAGATAAAGGTTCCGGTAAAAATGTTACTCGTAAGGTGGGAACTTTAAGCAAGGCACAAGTAAGAGAGATCGCCGAGAAAAAAGCCCCAGATCTTAATGCGGCCACAGAAGAAGCAGCTGATCGGATCATAGAAGGAACCGCGCGATCGATGGGGGTAGAAGTAAAATAAGATAATTAAAAAAGCGGCTTCAGGCCGCTTTTTTTCTTTCTAATTCCGTAAAAGTAATAGTGTTTCTTCCCAGCTTTTTCTCTTCTTCGGAAACTATTTCGAAATTATTACATTCCGGGAACGTTATATCTCCCGCTAGGTCTTGGTCTATTACGGTGAGATATAGAGTTGTTGTCTGAGGTAAAAAGGTAGCAAAAGATAATCCGCCTCCAACCACGACAACTTCTTTACTCCCCAGTTCTTGCGCCTTCTGTAGAGCGTCTTCCGGAGAATAAGCGGTAATAACTCCCTCGTAAAAAAGATTTATATTTTGAGTGAGGACAATTTTATGCCGTGCGTTCTTCAGGTCTCGCACATTTGCCTCAAAGGCTTTGCGCCCAATGATCACTGTTTGATTTTTTATTGTAGAAGAGAAATGCTTTTCATCTTCGGGAATACGCCACGGTAAAGCACCGTCTTTGGAGATCACGCGATCCTCTCCGGCTATGGTAGCTAACATTAAAATTTTCGGCTCTGAAGACATTTTCTTATTTGTAGTATACTACACTTCAGTATTTTGATCGTACTAGGGAAACAATATTGCCAAGTTTAAAAAACATAATATGCCAGGACAAGTTGGAAAATTTATTGTCATAGATGGAGTGGAAGGAGCCGGAAAATCCACCCAAATAAAAAAATTAAAAGAGAACTTAGGCGAAAAAGCGGTAGTTACGAGAGAGCCGGGCGGCTCGCCCTATGCCGAGGAAATTCGCGAGCTAATATTAAACTCCGAGTACGCGGGACAGGCCAACGCTAAAGTTATGTTCGCTCTTTTTTGGGCGGCTCGCGCTGATCACTTGGCGCGCACGATCATACCCGCCCTTGAATCCGGTTCATTGGTCATCTCTGACAGGTTTGATTCCACCACGTTCACACATCAGATCTATGGGCAAGAAGAAAAAGAGCTTACTGAACTCTTTTGGACAATGCGCGACTACTATCTCGAAGACAGGGCACCGGAGACGTATATTTTCTTAGACGTTGATCCGGGCTTAGCTCTTGAAAGAAAGGTGGTTAACAAAAGTGAAAGCAATCATTTTGATGAGCGAGAAATAGCTTTTCATGAACGCGTTCGCGAGGGTACAAGAGCGTTTGCCGAACAGGTGCCGTCTCGTTTTGTAGACGCTTCACAGCCGATTGATAAAGTAACCGAGAGTATCACTGAGATGATCAATGAATATTTATAAATATATAAAAACATCACTCTTTTACAGTTTTGTTTGTTACTATGAAGGAATATGGATATTAAAGTAAAAAAATTAGAAAAAGAGGCAAAGCTGCCGGTTTACGCAAACCTGAGCGATGCTGGTGCTGATCTTTTTGCGCTTGAAGGATTGGAACTTTCTCCGGGAGAAAGAACTCAAGTGCGCACAGGTATTGCTATGGAAATTCCGGATGGTTATGTTGGATTGATATGGGACAAAAGCGGACTTTCTCATAAACAAGGATTAAAGGTGCTCGGTGGAGTTATCGATGCTAGTTATAGAGGAGAAATTATGGTAGGAATTATTAATCTTGGTAATGAAAAAGCGGCAATGGAAAGTGGGCATAAAGTTGCGCAAATCCTTTTTCAGCGCGTGGAGCAAGCCGGAATAGTAGAAGTAAATGAATTGAACGAAACTTCTCGCGGTGAAGGCGGATTTGGAAGTACGGGAAGATAAATGATGATAAAATTATCTAAATGATAGAAGGTCGCATAAAACAGGCAATCATAGAGTCGCTTCATAGTCTTTCTATTGAGGTGGATGACGTACACCTGGAGTTCCCCACGGATATCTCTTTCGGTGATGTCTCAACAAATATAGCTATGGTTCTTTCCCAAAAAACAGGAAAGAACCCGCGTGATCTGGCCGAAGAATTAGAGAGTGAGATAAATAATATAAAACCCGAAGAGGTAGAGAAAATAGAAGTAGCCGGTCCCGGTTTTATAAATTTCTTTTACACAAGAAAATTTTTCACGGATCTTCTGAAAGATATCAATGCTGATAGTAAGAATTTTGGCAGGAGCGATCATCGCGAGGGCGAAAAAGTGATAATAGAATATACAGACCCCAATCCTTTCAAGGAATTTCATATTGGACATCTAATGCCCAACGTTATTGGTGAATCCCTCTCGCGCCTCACTGAATTTTCTGGAGCTCGAGTCAAAAGAGCAAGTTATCAAGGAGACGTGGGTATGCACGTAGCGAAAGCTGTCTGGGGGATGACACAAGACGATGGAAATTTTCCCGCGGAAAGCGACTCCCTGAAATCGAAGATCGAATTTCTCGGAAACGCTTATGCGTTTGGATCTCGCGCCTATGAAGAATCCGAGGAAGCCCGCGCGGCTATAGTGCGGATCAACAAAGAGATCTACGAAAAGAGTAACGAAGAAATAAACAATCTTTACGAGACGGGTAGGCGTTGGAGCTTAGAGGACTTCGAGCGCATTTACGATCTATTGGGAACAAAATTTGATCTATACTTTTTCGAAAGCGAGGTAGCCGAAAAAGGGAAAGAGGTTGTTCTCTCTGGACTTGACCAGGGCGTATTCTCGGAAAGCGACGGCGCTATCGTTTTCAAAGGGGAAGACCACGGTTTGCATACCAGAGTTTTTGTTAACTCCGAAGGACTGCCAACTTATGAGGCAAAAGAGCTGGCCTTGGCAAAAGAGAAACACGAACGCTATCCTTACGACTCATCCGTTGTAGTAACTGGGAACGAGATAAATGAATATTTCAAAGTTCTTCTGGTAGCTATGGAAAAGATCTTTCCTGAATTAGCCAAGAAAACGAGACATATCAGTCACAATATACTTCGACTGCCGGAAGGAAAAATGTCTTCAAGAAAAGGGAACATAATCTCCGGCGAGGACTTGGTTATGAAGGCAGTAAACCGTTCCATCGAGAAGATGAAAGAAGAATATTCCGAAGAGACGCGCGAGGAAATTGCGCGAGATGTGGGGGTAGCGGCGATAAAATACACCATACTCAAACAGGCAATAGGCAAAGAAGTTACTTTTGATATGGAGCAGTCACTTTCTTTTGAAGGTGACTCAGGTCCATATTTGCAATATTCTACTGTGCGTGCTCGTTCAGTGATAGAAAAAGCTTGCTCTGAAGGAATTGAACCTTCATTTGAAAATGCCCCTGAGAGCATTTATCCATTAGAGCGATTGCTCAAACGCTTTCCTGATGTTGTGCTACGCGCGGAAAAAGAGAATGCACCGCACTACGTAGTCACTTACTTGATCGAAATAGCCGGTGAGTTCAACGCCTTTTACGCGCAAGAAAAAATAGCAGATCCCAACGATGAATATAGTCCGTACAAGCTTGCGTTAACAAAAGGCTTTATTGCCGCGATGGAGAATGGTTTGTATATTCTAGGTATTCGAGTGCCGGAGAAAATGTAGATAATTTATTATCGGTGTGATCACAACGGCCATTTGATCTAGGGCCTTTTGATTTTGATTTAAAGCTGGGGTAGAGTAGAAAGTATGAGCAATGACCTAAACTCGCAAGAGATGAATTCCAAAAAAACGAAAGAAAACGTGAAAAAAAAGGAAAAAGAGAACTCTAAAGAAAACGTGGAAATAAAAGCTGAAAGTGAAGTATCTAAAAGAGAGGAAGACATCCTCGAATTTTGGAACGAAAGCGATATATTTCTTAAGTCTCTTTCCAAACCTTCGCCGGAAGGGGAATTTGTCTTTTATGATGGTCCTCCGTTCGCCACCGGTCTGCCGCACTATGGCCATCTCTTGGCCGGGACTATTAAGGATATAATCCCGCGTTTTCAAACAATGCGAGGAAAACACGTGAGAAGAGTTTGGGGGTGGGATGTACACGGTCTGCCTATAGAGAACTTGATCGAGAAAAAATTCGGCGTTAATACAAAACGTGAGATCGAGGATCTCGGAATAGATAAGTTCAATGAGGAAGCCAGAGGTTCGGTTTTGAAGTACAGAGATGAATGGAGAAAGATCGTTCCCCGCACGGGACGTTTCGTGGATATGGAAAATGACTACAAAACTATGGATCCGGAATACTCGGAAACCACCTGGTGGATATTCAAGACTCTTTTTGAGAAAGATCTAGTGTACGAGGGCTTTAAGTCTATGCACCTATGTCCGCGTTGTGGCACTACGCTTTCCAACTTTGAAGTTAATTTAGGATATCAAGACATCAAGGATCTTTCCGTAACGACAAAGTTCGAACTAAAAGAAGAGCCGGGAACTTTTCTTTTGACTTGGACAACTACGCCGTGGACGCTTCCGGGTAATGTGGCGGTCGGCGTGCACAAAGATATTGACTATATTGCCGTTACCGTTCCGGAAAATATTGAGGAATTGGGCTTTGACTTAAAGAGCGACATTGATCCGGGTACTTATATTTTCGCCAAAGAAGCCGGACAAAAGGATTCATCAAACGAAGGCAAACTGCACCAGCTATTTTGGTTGGCTGGGAAAAGCGAAATCCAAACCAAAGAAATGAAGGGTAGTGATCTGGTCGGGCTTTCGTACAAGCCACCATTTCCGTACTTTTTAGATAAAGATCTTCCTAACAAAGAAAACGCCTGGAAAATATATGACGCTGATTATGTAACGACGGACGACGGAACCGGTATTGTGCACTTAGCACCCGCCTTCGGTGAGGAAGATCTCTTGCTCGCGCAAGAGAAGAATATACCTATAGTTCACCATGTCAATTTTGAGGGAGCGTTTACCGAAGACGTAGTTGATTTTGCCGGAGAAAAGGTAAAGCCAAAAGACGAAGATGGGGAAGATCATATGGCTACTGATATCAAGATAATAAAGTGGCTTGCCGAGAACAACCTTCTCTTCGCCAAAGAGAAAATAACCCACTCGTATCCTTTGTGCTGGCGCTGTGACACACCGCTTTTAAATTACGCTACTACTTCCTGGTTTATTGCGGTAACTGACATAAAAGATGAGATCATCAAAGCAAATGAAGGAGTAAGTTGGACCCCTGATCACATAGGTACGGGAAGATTTGGCAAATGGCTGGAAAACGCTCGCGATTGGGCTGTTTCTCGTTCGCGCTACTGGGGTTCCCCTCTGCCAGTTTGGAGAAATGAGGAGACAAAGGAGATGGAAGTTATTGGTTCAGTTGAAGAATTACGCAAGAAATCACGTGGGGCGTTAACAAGAATAATCACAATGCGCCACGCCGAAAGCGAGAAGAATGTATTGAATGTATTGGATTCTTCTCTCGATAAGTACGGACTAACTGAGACTGGTGTCAAAGAGGCGAAAGAGGCTGCCAAGAAGCTATCCGGTTCTGTTGATGTTATTTATTCTTCTCCTGTACTTCGGGCTAGAAAGACAGCCGAGATAGTAGCCGAGGAATTGGGTCTTGAAGTGAAGATCGCAGAGGAAGTTAGCGAGGTGGATAGCGGAGATTGGGAAAAAGAAACACTGGATAGCGAGAGGGTAAAAGAAGAAAGAAAAGAATATTTCAGTCTTCCACCCCAAGAGCAATTTGAGGCGGTTCGAGGCACCAACGGTGAAAGTTGGAAAGAAGTGAGTGATAGAGTCAATCGGTTTCTAGAAAACGCGACTCATAAGCACGCCGGTGAATCGGTTCTTGTAGTTGCGCACCAAGGTATTGTCGCTGAGATAGAACGGAGTATAGAAAACAAAGAGATCAACGAAGAGCTTCTTCATCGACAGAGTGTTGGCAGGTTTGCTTTTCCGATAAGATTTGACGTTCGTACGGACACCGGAAGACAGTTTGATTTTCACCGTCCTTATATTGACCAAATAAAAGTTTATTCCGAGTCAGGAACTGAGCTTACCAGAGTAGCTGAAGTTTTTGACACCTGGTATGAATCCGGCTCTATGCCGTATGCCCAGCATCATTATCCTTTTGAGAATAGAGATATATTTGAACCGGAAGGGAACAAAGGTTTCCCGGCGGACTTTATCGCTGAAGGTCTGGATCAAACCAGAGGGTGGTTCTATTCTTTGCTTGTCTTAGGAGTTGGACTATTTAACAAGTCGCCCTACAAAAACGTAATAGTCAACGGCATAATTCTTTCTGAAGACGGGCAAAAAATGTCCAAACGACTTTTGAACTATCCCGACCCATTGGAGGTAATAAGCAAATATGGAGCTGACTCTCTCAGATTGTATATGTCATCTTCCTCGGTAGTACGCGCCGAATCGCTCAATTTCTCCGAGAAAGGTGTTGCCGAGATCTCACGAAAAGTGATCGGCCGGCTTGATAACGTATATAAATTCTACGAAATATATCGGGATAGATCCTTAGAAGAAGAGAAAGAGCTCGAAGAAAGCGAAAATGTTCTGGATATATGGATCGAATCTAGACTCTCCAAAACCGAGCAAATGGTGCGACACTCGCTTGACAACTACGAGTTAGATAAAGCCACGAGACCCCTCTTTGATTTTGTGGAAGATCTGTCTACTTGGTATCTTCGCCGTTCCAGAGATCGTTTCAAGGGTGAAAATTCAGAAGATGGAAAGATGTCTCGTCGCGTGCTTTATACTACTCTAAAGACTTTTGCTTTGATATCAGCTCCGTTTATGCCATTTTATGCCGACTACCTATATCGTTCTCTCAGGGGTGAGAGCGATCCGGAAAGTGTACACCTCGAGTCTTGGCCTACTTTAAAGAAGCCAAACGGAGATATCTTAGAGAAGATGAAAAGAGTTCGTGAAATAGTCTCCGAAGGACTTGAGGAGCGGAATAAAGAGGGGATAAAAGTGCGCCAACCTCTCGCCTCGCTTTCTTATGGGGGCGAAAAGTTAGACGATACTATGGAATCTATAATCTCCGATGAGATGAATGTTAAGTCGGTCAAATATGAAGAAGGCAAAAGCGAGGTTGAAATAGATAGTCATATAACAGAAGAGCTCAGAAAAGAAGGTATCGCCCGCGAGGTCATCAGGACTGTCCAAAATGAACGCAAAAACTTAGGTTTGAATCCGCGCGACCTGGTCAACGTCTATTTCCATTCGGACAAAGAAGAATTCGACTCTATAGTTGAGGAGTATAAAGAGGAGATAAAAGAAGCTTCTAATGCCGAAAAGTTAATTGTCGGTCCTATAGACAATACTCAAACAGGCACAACCCAATCAATAGGAGATTTCGAGGTAACGCTAGTGGTAGAGAAGCTTTAATGGAGGTTTATGGCAAATACAGTTTATACCACAGACTCTTTCGTGCTGTCGGCTCGTAATGTCGGAGAAGCCAACAGAATTTTCACTCTATTAACCAAAGACATTGGGACAATAACCGCGTCCGCGAGAAGCATTCGCCTGCAAAAGTCAAAGTTACGCTACGCTTTACAGCCGTTCTCCTTTGTGGAAGTGTCTCTCGTTGAAGGTAAAGGCGGGTGGAGGATCACTAACGCATATCCGTTTGAGAATATGTTCTTTGCCACGACGGAGGGCGAAAAAAGAACGCTTGTGGTAAAGATCTCGGTTCTTTTAAAACGCCTTTTGGTGGGGGAGTCGCCGGACATTGAACTATACGAAGTCGTGGAAAAGGGTTTTCTTGGAATGAAAAATGTATCCAATGACCACCTCGATATCTACGAGCTTGTATTTGTCTCCAAAATTCTTCAGGTGTTGGGATACGGAACCGACTCCGATGTTTTTTTGCGGGTGTCAAATATGCCTCTGGGAGAGAACGAGAGCGAATACATTGATGGAAAAGAAAGAAGGACTCTCATAAAGGAAATAAACGAAGTACTCGCCGTCAGCGGTTTGTAGCTGGTGTTGTTTATATTTTTTGCTCAGTCTTTGCTATACTCAGTGTATGTACGAAGATGATGATTCTTTGGATAAAATGAAAAGAGGTTTGTATTCGCGTAAGTCCGTGCGTAACTCAAAGCGAGCGCGCCGCGAGAAAAGCGATGAAAGCGATGGAGAGGACCTGGCTAAAGATTGGGAATATAAAGAGCCGGAACGCCCAAAAGAGACAATACAGAGAGAAAAGCCAAAGTCAAACGTAAACTACCTCAAAATATTTTTTATAATTTCGACTGTACTTTTAATAGTAACTGCCGGAACCGTATTTTATAAATTCTTTATAGCTGGTTCTTTGATCTCTTCCCGTAATGTCAATATAGATATTGATGGACCAACTACAGCCAGAGCGGGAGATGAGATCAAACTAACGGTTTCTATAGAGAATACGAATAAAAGCGCTCTGTCTAATCCTTCCTTGGCTATGACATTCCCGGAAAATTCTCTTTCGTCTGATGAAAGCGGAGAGGAGATGGACCGTGTCGTACGAGAATTAGGGACGATAGAGGAAGGAGAGACCGTAGAGGAGGAATTCTCGGTATTTCTTTTTGGTGAAGAAGGAGAGGATATAGAAATAGATCTTTTGCTCGAATATACAACTAACGTTTCCTCCGCTGAATTCTCTAATGAAGATAAGCATATCGTGCGCATTAGCTCATCGCCCCTGTCCCTTTTGGTGGCGCCTAGCGTGGATGAGGCGCAATCCAGAGATACTTTTGAAATAGAAATCGATGCTTCTTCAAACACTAGCGCAAACCTGAAAGATATACTTGTTGAAGCTGAATATCCCGGTGGTTTTAGCTTTGTCTCCTCAAACCCCAGTCCGATTGAAGGAAACAACACGTGGAGGATTGGCGATATTGAACCTCGGCGCACAGAGTCTATTACTATAGAGGGTTACCTGGAAGGACAAAATAACGAAGAAAGACACTTCACTTTTAATTCAGGCGTAGAAGGCAGTGTAAACGGACAAATCGGGCGCCTCTATGCTTCTTCGCGGGCAATAGTTACTATTACACTTCCGCAACTTTCTCTAACAACGAACATAAACAAAAGTAGCGCTCCGACTGTGTCTGTATCAACTGGAGAAAGAGTAAGGGTTGATATTAACTGGGAAAACACAACAGCTAATACGTTGCAAGATCTTGAAATAAAAGCATTTCTCGACAGCGAGTTTATAGAAAGAAACTCTATCAGTGTAAGGAATGGATTTTATCAATCAGCTGAAAATACTATTACTTGGAATCAATCCACGGATTCTGACCTAAGATCGGTCGGGCCAAGAGATAATGGGTCTGTATCTTTTTCCTTTGAGACTGTAGGAGGAAATGAGCTGGGCGGAGCCTCTAATCCCGAAATAGACATAGATGTAGATGCGAGCGCCAGTGAAGCTCAAGCTCCCGGAAACAGACGCAATGTAGAAAGTGAACTTGAAAGAGTTGTGAGAATCGCGTCTGACCTGGCGGTAACACAAAACTTAACTTACAGTAGTGGTCCTTTCACTAATTCAGGTCCTACGCCGCCAAGGGTAGAAGAGGAAACGACCTATACCGTCAACTGGTCGGTCAACAACACGGGCAATACGGCTACAGATACTACTGTAAGAGCCGCGTTACCGGCGTATGTGGAGCTGGTTGAGGTTGAAGACAGTGCTTCGGTTAGCTATAGCCAGTTGACGAACGAAGTGGTGTGGAATGTCGGCAGAGTAGAAGAAAATACCCGAGGAGAGACCACTTCATTCCAGATCTCAATTACTCCTAGCAGTACTCAGGCGGGTACAGCGCCTACTCTCGTTCGTGAAGCTGTGATAGAAGGTACCGACTCCTTTGCGGGCTCAACTCTTCGAGGTTCGGCAGAATCCTTAAATACCGAAGATCTAGCTGAATTTGGAGCCGGAGTTGTGGTAGAGTAGTGACTATGAGTGAAAACAAAAAGGAAGAAATGGATACACTGGTTGCACTACTGAAACGTCGTGGTTTTATCTATCCAACCGCTCTGATCTATGACGGAGTCGCCGGATTTTTTGACTACGGACCGTACGGAGCGGCAATGAAAGAAAATATCAAGCGCGTATGGTGGGAGCAGTTTGTCTCTTCAAGAGAAAATATATATGGCATAGACGGAGCTATAGTTCTGCCTAGAGTAATGCTTGAAGCGTCAGGACACGTAGGCGGCTTTTCTGATCCCATCACGGAAGACACAGAGACCGGGGAGCGTTTTCGCGCCGACCATCTATTGGAAGAAGCTGGAGTAGACACGGAAGGTATGTCAACTGAAGATATGACGGAAGCAATAGAAGAGGGAGAGATAAAAAGCCCGGCTGGTAACCCACTCTCGGAGGCGCGCGATTTTAATCTAATGCTCAAAACTCAATTGGGGTCTGATAGCGGTCCCAGAGGAGAAGCTTACCTGCGCCCGGAGACCGCGCAAAGTATTTTTGTTAATTTTAAAAATATACTTGATTCTTTTTCTCCCAAGCTTCCTTTTGGGATAGCCCAAATTGGGAAGGCCTTTCGCAACGAAATATCACCTCGTAACTTTGTTTTTCGCATACGCGAGCTAGAACAGATGGAGGTAGAGTATTTTGTGCGCGAAGAGGAGTGGTCAGAGCACTTTAGTGAGTGGCAGAACATTATGAATGAGTTCGCCTCAAGGGTAGGTATTGATCCGGACAAACTCCACGAAGTGGAAGTGAGCGAAGCGGATCGCGCCCACTATAGCAAACGCACTATAGATTTTGAGTTTGAGTATCCGTTCGGCCAAAAAGAACTGTGGGGTCTTGCTTATCGTACGGATTACGACCTTTCGCGTCACATTGAGCACTCGGGCGCGAAGCTGGAGTATTTTGACCAAGAATCGGGAGAGCGTTTTGTTCCTCATGTTATTGAACCTTCTCTTGGTATAGAACGAACTATGCTCGCAATTTTCCTCTCGGCTTATTCCACGGATGAAACAGGCGAGGAGTCGCGCGTGTTTCTAAAGCTCCCTTATGAGATCGCTCCAGTGAAAGTCGCTGTTTTCCCGCTTCTCAAAAACAAACCGCAACTTACGTCCAAAGCAAGAGAGATCTTCTCCGAGATCAAAAAAGAAATACCGGCAACTCATTTTGACGACAACGGTAATATCGGCAAACGCTATCGCAGGCAGGATGAAATAGGTACGCCATTTTGTATCACCGTTGACTTTGACACTCTTGAAGACGATTCGGTGACCGTTCGCCATCGCGATACGGGAGAGCAAGAGCGAGTCGCGGTTTCGGATATTATCGCCAAGATAAAAAATAGTTAATTATGACAGCAAAAGAGGAAGTAATAGAACTCAAAAATGGAGTGCGCATTCTATATGTGCCCATAAAAGGTAACCCCGCAGTGACGGTGATGACCTTGGTTAACGTAGGTTCTGAATTTGAGCGCAAAAACGAAAGTGGCTTATCCCACTTTCTCGAGCATATGATATTTAAGGGCACGGAGAAGCGTCCGCGCGCTATGGACATTTCACTCGAGCTCGACAGCATCGGAGCCGGTTACAATGCTTTTACGTCTCACGAATATACCGGCTACTATATCAAGGCAGCGAAAAGACATTTTGAAAAAGTTACCGAGGTACTTGCCGATATGACCTTGAATCCGGCTCTGCGCGAAGAAGATATAAATATGGAAAGAGGGGTCATTCTAGAAGAGATCAATATGTATCGAGACACGCCCCAAGACAAAGTCTATGATAATTTTGTCTCGCTTATTTATGGTGATCAGCCGGCTGGTCGGGATATACTAGGGAACAAGGACACGATAAAAAACTTTTCTCGACGTGATTTTGTCTCGTTTGTTGATCGTTATTACAAAGCCAACAATACCGTAATTGTGGTAGCCGGAGACATCAAAAAAGAAAAAGTCGTTGATACTATTAGCGCTCTTTTCAAGGGATTAGAGAAAGGAAAGGAGGCCAAAAAACCAAAAGTACATTTCAAACAAAAAGAGCCACGACTTCACCTGGAGCGCAAGAAAACAGACCAAACCCACTTGATCCTGGGAAGTGAGACCGTATCGCTTGACCATAAGGACGCTTCACCTCTTCACTTGTTTGATACTATTTTGGGCGGCGGTATGAGCTCTCGCGTCTCTCAGAAGTTGCGTGAGGAAATGGGAGTTGCGTATTACGCCGGTTCAGGTCTCCACCTGGGGAGTGACCATGGAATAGGAGCGATATTTGCCGGCGTAACTCGTTCTCGCGCAAAAGAGGTTGTCTCGATATTGACGGAAGAACTGAGGAAATTAAGAGAGGAGGTAGTTTCTGAAGAAGAGCTTAATAAGGCCAAAGAGTATATTTTAGGACGCTTGCTTTTGGGGCTTGAGACCTCCGATTCTTTGGCGAGGTTTTACGGACTTAGAGAGGTTTTGAAAAAAGAGAGAAAAAGCATTGAAGAAATAAAAAAGGAGATCAATGCTGTTTCCGCCGAAGATGTACGGCGTGTTGCTAAGAAATATTTCTCACCCGAGAGACTCAACTTGGCGATAATTGGAAACCATAGCACAGAAAACAGTTTCAATAAGATCTTATTAGAGAAGTAATTTTCTTGGTTATTACAGATGACTAACAAAATTGACGTGCTACAATTTGGGTATGAATAACAAAACTGTCATTTCCATTGATACGGCAACAATGATCAGAGCGGCGGTGGTTGTTATAAGCATCCTTCTGCTTTTTGTCGTTCGTGATATTCTACTCATTCTTTTAGTAGCGGTTGTTCTCGCTTCCGCCGCTAGTCCTGCCGTGGATCTTTTAGTAGAGAGAAAAATACCCAGAGTTGTTTCTGCCGGTATTATTTACGCGACTGCCATAGGAATGTTTGTTCTGTTTTTCTACTACTTTGTTCCCATATTGGCGAGCGAAGTTTCCGGTTTTTTGAATTCGGTACCCGAATATTCTTCCGAGCTTTCGGAGGTAGCCAACAGTGAAGACGTAGAGGTACTTTCCCTCGAGAACCTCACGGAAGGTATTCGTAATATGATGAGTAATCTTACGGATGGTATTTTGGGCAGTATCGCGACTGTTTTTGGAGGGCTGTTTAACTTTATCCTGATTCTAACTATTTCGTTCTATCTTTCTATTCAGAAAAATGGCGTTGATAATTTTCTCGCCTATGTAACGCCGGCGCAATATTCTGAATACGTGGCAAATCTATGGAAAAACTCTCAGAGAAAGATCGGAAAGTGGTTTCAGGGTACCTTGGTTTCTTCCGCTCTGGTTGGGCTGTTGGTCTATACGGGGCTGTTGATACTCGGAGTTCCTTATGCGTTCTTCTTTGCCGTTCTTTCGGGTCTTTTGAATTTTATACCGATCGTTGGTCCTACGCTTATGACCATACCGGCCGCTATCGTTGGTTTGGTAGAAGGCGGACTTGTTTTGGGAGTTTTAGTGGTAGTGCTCTTTATATTAGTTCAAGCAATTGAAGGCAATTTTGTATATCCACTGGTGGTAGGAAGGGCGGTTGGAGTATCGCCGATCGTGATCATTATGGCTGTTGGTATTGGAGCTAAGCTTGCTGGCTTTCTCGGTGTTATATTGGCCGTACCTGTTTCGGCGGTTCTTGTCGAATTCATTACAGATATGCAGAATAGTGGCAAAAAAGAGAAAGAAACAAAAGAGCTAGAAGGTAACAATGAAGAAGATGAAGAAAGCGAAAGAGAAATTCCCACCTAGTAGATAAGTAAACAAAAAAGATAATGTCAGAAAAAGCCAATACCAGATACGTTACTACTACGTTGCCATATGTTAATGCCGACCCTCACTTGGGGCACGCGCTTGAATTCGTGCAAGCCGATTGTTTTGTGCGTCACTCCCGATTATCCGGATATGAGACATTCTTCAATATCGGAACCGATGAGCACGGACTCAAAGTATTGCGAAAAGCAGAAGAGAACGATCTAGAGCCACAAGAATATGTGGACCAATACGCCGAGAGATTCCGTTCTTTTGCCGATGAGCTCAACATAGATTATACGAACTTTATTCGTACCACGGACTCCTATCACAAACACGCCGCGCGCGAATTTTGGAAAAAAGCCAAAGAGGGCGGCTTTATATATAAAAAACATTATAGAGTAAAATATTGCGTGGGATGTGAGTTGGAGAAGACCGATTCCGAGTTGGTCAACGGCCGTTGTCCGGTTCACCCTAATATGGAGATAGAGCTCATAGACGAAGAGAATTACTTTTTCACTTTTTCACGTTTTGCCGAAGATCTTATAAAGCTCTACGAGGAAAGGCCGGATTTTGTTTTGCCGGACTATCGATTGAATGAGATAAAGTTGTTTACCGAGCGTGGCTTAAATGATTTTTCAATTTCGCGCCTCAAAGAGAAGATGCCTTGGGGTGTTGAAGTGCCGGATGACGAAGAGCATGTAATGTACGTCTGGTTTGATGCTTTGGTCAACTATATTTCTACCCTGGGGTGGCCTGACGAGGAAGAGACCTTTAATTCGTTTTGGCCGGTTATCCAGTTCGCGGGCAAAGACAATCTCCGACAGCAGTCAGCTATGTGGCAGGCAATGTTGATGGCGGCGGGAATAGAGCCTTCAAAACAAGTGGTTATCCACGGCTTTATTCTCAACGACGGCGAAAAGATGTCAAAATCCCTCGGCAACGTGATAGACCCGCTTGATCTGGTCAACTCTTTCAGCGCTGAGGCATTGCGTTATTATCTATTGCGCCACGTGCATCCTTTCGAGGATTCCAGTATGAGCGTAGAGTCGTTTGGCGAAAGCTATAACGGAAACCTTACAAATGGCCTGGGTAACTTGGTGTCTCGCATACTCAAAATGTATATCCAATACGAAGTAGAAGTCAGTCTCGAGACCGTTGAAGATATTTATCTTTCAGAAGAGTCTAAAGAATTCAGAGAATTATTGGATGCTTATGAATTCAATCGAGCTATGGATTATCTGTGGAGGGAAATGTCCGAGTTAGATGAGATCATCCAAGAAGAAGAACCATTCAAGCTGATAAAAACCGATCCGGACAAAGCTAAAGAAACAGTGGCGTACTTAGCTATACGTCTCGGCGACATTGCCGCGCTTCTAACAGTAGCAATGCCGGAGACAGGGAAGAGGATCCGCGAACTACTGGAAGAAAGAGAAATGCCCGAACCTCTTTTTCCCAGGAAATAAAAAGAAAAATAAAGTACAAAGCAAAACTTTGTACTTTATTTTTTGCTGCAAAGGCGTAATATCGGGTTATGGAACCCTTAGCTGCAAAAATAAGACCAAAAAATTTAGACGAATTTATAGGTCAAGATCACCTTACCGGCAAAGGGAAGCCCTTGTATCACGCTATAAAGGAGAAAAAGATATTTTCCTTTATCCTTTGGGGGCCGCCGGGGGTGGGCAAAACCACGATTGCGCGAATCTACGCGGAAGCGATCGGCGCGGACTTTTTTGAACTTTCAGCGGTATCCGCCGGTAAGGCCGACATAAAGAACGTAATCGCGAAAGATGGTGGGAGTAAAAGTTCTTTTTCTAGATGAGATACATCGTTTCAATAAAGCACAGCAAGACTATCTTCTTGCCGTATGTGGAGTCCGGTGAAATAGTTCTCATAGGTGCTACCACGGAGAATCCTTCCTTTGAGATAATCTCTCCTCTTTTGTCTCGAGTCAGAGTTTTTTCTTTGAACCAGCTCACCGAGGAGGAGATCAGCCGCATCATTGATAGGGCGGATATAGATATAAGCGACGAAGCCCGAGAGTATCTTTTGAATTTCTCGAACGGTGATGCGAGGGAAGTCTTGATGCTTTTGGAAAATACATACTCGCTTTACGGTGAAATAAACCTGGAGAGTCTGGAGGCAACTGCGATGAAGAATTTGCGCTACGATCGCGCCGGCGAGGAGCACTATAATACTATAAGTGCGTTTATAAAAAGCATGCGAGCCGGTGATAAAGATGCCGCTATGTATTACCTCGCGCGAATGATCTCGGCCGGAGAGGATCCAAAGTTCATAGCCAGGCGAATGGTCATTTTTGCCTCCGAAGACATCGGGTTGGCGCAACCGACAGCTCTGGTGGTGGCAAACGCCGTTTTCCGCGCGGTTGAGACAGTCGGCCTGCCGGAGGCGGGGATAAATCTCGCTCACGGGGTCTCTTACTTGGCCTCCGCGAAAAAAGATCGCAGTGCCTACGACGCTTATAAAGCCGTCCTGGCTGATGCCGAAAAATACGGGAATCTGGCAATTCCATTGCACATCCGCAATGCACCGACCGAGCTTATGAAAAAGGAAGGATACGGCAAGGATTACGAAATGTATCCCGACAAAAAAGGCAAGCAGGCGAGTTTTTTACCGGATAAACTGTCCGGCAAAAAGTATTTCCGTCGAAAAGGGGACAAGTGATGTGATAGTATGCTCGTATTGTGACAAAAATTACTAATTTCTAAGGTATGGAAAACGCAATAAAATACATTGATATTCATTCCCATCTGCATTTTGATAGCTATGATGAAGATCGCGAAGAGTTATTGTCCCGAATGAACGAAGAGGGAGTAGCTACTATATCTATAGGGATAGATTCTGCCACCAGCGTAGAAGAAGTAGAGCTCTCCGAGAACAACGACAATATTTTTACTTCAATAGGTATACATCCGGGAGACTCAAGCGAGCTATTTGAAGACAAGCGAGAAACATTTGAGAGATTGCTAAGATCAGAAAAGGTAGTCTCTATCGGGGAGTGCGGATTTGACTACTCTCACCTTGAGGGCGACATCGAGAAGGCAAAACGTCTACAGGAGAAGAACTTTGAGGCGCAGGTAGATTTTGCTGTTCTGAATGATCTGCCGGTAATGATACACACCCGAGACGCCGACGAAGACACGGTGTCTTTTCTTGAAAGCAAGAAAAGGGAACATGGCGACCGCCTTCGCGGAAACGTGCATTTTTTCACTCAGTCGCTCGAAAACGCTCGGCGATATCTAGAAATAGATTTCACCATCTCTTTTACCGGAGTTATTACTTTCACGGATAATTACAACGAGCCGATCGAATTCGCGCCACTCGACAAGATCCACGGTGAAACCGACGCGCCTTTTGTCGCTCCCGTGCCCAATCGAGGCAAGCGCAATGAGCCAACCTTTGTAAAATACGTCTACGATAGGATCGCGGACATTCGCGGAGAAGATAGGGAAAAAGTACGAAAACAGCTTCTCTCCAACGCGCGCCGTGATTTTGGATTAAACCGGCCGTAGGGCTGTAATTAGCCATTCTAAATGCTTCAATCTATAGATTGAAGCATTAATTGAGGTGTCAACCTGCCAGGTCGACCTGGCAGGTTGACACCTTTTGGTTGTTGAACAACTTCCGAAGTTGTTCAAAGGCGCTATTTAATGGTGTACTCATCTAGTACAAACTATTGAAACCAGACTGTCTCTGTGCTAGAGTAGCCCAGTATGAATGATAAAAACACAGAAGGAGTCGTTTACGAGATCGGTTTCCATCTCATCCCCCTCGTATCAGAAGACGAGGTTGCGTCTCACGTGTCTAAGATCAAGTCTATTTTGGATGACGCGAGCGCGGAGATAGTTTCCGAGGAGTTCCCAAAGCTAATAGAACTCGCGTATCCGATCTCCAAGAAAGTAAAAGGTGGAAGAGAGGATTTTGACACGGCATATTTTGGCTGGATCAAATTCGAATCAGCCACTGACAAGATAGGGCAGATAGATCAAGAGGTGCGAAATATTGACGAAGTTCTTCGTCATATAGTTGTAAAAACACTTCGTGAAGATACCAGGATAAATACAGAGAAAGAGGAAGAAGAACCGGACGAAGAAGAAGTCTCCGAGGAGGAGATGGACAAGACAATTGATGATCTCGTGATAGAATAAAAGTATGTATCTAAATAAAGCAATCATAGTTGGAAACCTTACCCGCGATCCGGAACTAAAATCTCTGCCGTCGGGGGCAAAAGTGACTACGTTCGGCGTGGCTACCAACAGAGTTTGGATGAAGGACGGCGCGAGGCAAGAAGCGACAGAATTTCACAATATAGTGGTATTTGGCAGGCAAGCCGAAACGTCGGCTCAGTATCTTAAAAAAGGCCAGCAGGTAATGATCGAAGGCCGAATTCAGACCCGATCGTGGGAAGGCAATGATGGACAAAAGCGGTATCGAACCGAGATCGTTGCCGATCGCGTACAATTCGGCAACAAAGCCGGAGCCGGAAGCGGTGACAATTACAACCAAAATGACAATGATCAGTCGAGCGATCAATCCGGAGGAAGTAGTAGCAACTCGGGAGGTAATCAGAACGGGGGAGAAGAGCTAGACACTATAGAATATCCGGAAGACGATATTAATCCGGACGATATTCCGTTTTAGTATTGAATAAAGTAAGAATAATATGCAGAACACAACTACTAAAGAAAAAAGAGCAAAGCAAAGCCAATACTTCAATTCCAATCGAGTGAAGTACGTAGACTACAAAGACGTGGACGTTCTTGAACAGTTCGTAGATACGCACGCGCGCATTGTACCCAAACACAAAACAAGAGTTTCCGCTCGTAATCAGCGCCTGATAGCTTCAGCTATCAAGAGGGCGCGCTTTATGGCGTTGATGCCTTACGTGGCTAAATAGGATAGATCCTATCTATCTAGCAAAAACAAAACCGCCGGATATGGCGGTCTTGTTTTTTATTGACTACGCTTTCTCAACCCGTTCGACGTATTCGCCGGTTTCGGTGTTTATGCGCAATATATCACCCGGATTGATAAAGAGGGGCGCGTTTACTGTATATCCGGTTTCCAGAGTTACGGACTTATTGCCACCGGAGGAAGTGTTTCCTTTGATATTGGGTGGCGCTTCTCTCACTTCCAATTCCACCTTGATCGGCAGTTTGATCCCGACTACCTCGTCTTCGTATATTAGCGCGGTAACAATATCGTCTTCACGGATGAATGGTTTGCTGTCCTCGATCCTTTCGTCAGGAATAGAAAAACGGTCGCTCGGATCATCGACTTCGCAAAACCAACTTTCTCCACGTCTGGAGTACAGATACTTTATATCTCTCGTTTCAATGGAGGCCGGTTCCACCTTTTCTGATTGATGTATTGTCGTTTCAGTTTGTTTGCCCGTTATAAGGTTTTTTAGCTTTATCTGATTGACCGGTTTGCGCTGTTGCTTGCGGAATATCTTGGATGACAATACCTCGTTGGGCTCGCCTTGGTGTACTATGTAAGACCTTTCGCGGACTTCGTTGTATGAAAGCATATCTATCTTTGCCGGTTATTTGGTTATTTCTAATCTATAAGTTCTCTTAGGTGCTGAAGTAGTATTCTCTGAGTTTCTTTTTTAGGTCTTTTATAATTCTATTAGTTAGTTTCTTGTCTTCTTTGAGATATACGCGAGCGGCGTCATAACCGCGTCCGAGTTTGATCTCTTCTTCCGGTTCTTCGCCCTCTTTTTTGGGTGGGGGAGCGTAGGAGTAGAACGCTCCGGATTTCTTTATCAAACCGTGTTTTTCGCCGATGGTGAGGATCTCTCCTTCGCGCGAAATTCCTTCGTAATATATGAGATCAAATTCGGTCTGTTTGAAAGGTGCCGCTACTTTGTTCTTTACTACTTTGACTCTGGTTCGCGCGCCGATAACTTCTTCGCCTTTTTTGATCTGTGCGATCCGACGAATGTCGAGACGTACTGAAGTGTAGAACTTCAGTGCTTTTCCGCCCGTGGTTGTCTCCGGAGATCCGAACATAACGCCTATCTTCATTCGGATCTGGTTGATGAATATAACTACAGTTCCGGATTGCGCAGAGATCGCGGTTAGTTTGCGCAGAGCTTGAGACATAAGACGGGCCTGTTTTCCGACTTGAGCGTCTCCCATTTCGCCCTCTATTTCGTCTTTGGGAGTCAGAGCCGCTACCGAGTCTACTACTATCACGGATATTTTACCCGATCGGACCAATGACTCTGTTATCTCGAGAGCTTGTTCGCCCGAGTTGGGCTGGGAGATGAGAAGGTCTTTGACATTTACGCCCAGTTTTCTCGAGTAATCCGGATCGAGAGCGTGTTCGGCGTCAATAAAGGCGCAGACACCGCCTTCTTTTTGCGCTTCCGCCACCACGTGTAAAGCGAGGGTGGATTTACCACTGCTTTCCGGTCCGTATATTTCAACGATCCTTCCTTTTGGCAGACCGCCAATGCCGAGCGCGGTATCTAGGCCGATAGAGCCGGTTGAAACCGAGTCGACGTTGACCTTAGGGCGGTCGCCCAGTTTCATTATTGATTCATCTCCAAACTTGGTTTTTATTTGATCCAGTGTATCTTCAATAGAAGCTCCGCTTTCTTTTTCGGTTTTTTTTGATTTTGCCATAAAAATATATTACTCACCTTCGTACATAAGGTTGAGTCTTTTAGTAGTAACTCTTCCAAAACGATCCTCTGCCTGTAGCTCTATTATATTATGACCGGGAAGTAAGGGCAATTTCTCCTCGAAAACTCCGCTTTCGTTGATATAAATTTGCCGGCCATTAAGTTTGATAAAAGAAATGCGCTCGGCGGTGCCGGTGATCTCGATAGGGGACTCCTTAATAACATCGCCGTTTTCGGGATCACTAAAGGCGATTTCCGGTCCGGCCATAAGCGGTTGTGATTGATAGTAGGCGTAAGACGCCACACCTGAGGCGATCGCGATAAGCAAGATCGCCTTCATTATATTGCGAGCGTTAAAGGCGTTTCCGTTCATGGTTGTTTATATATTCTACTACAAGTCTTCCTCGCTGAGGCCTTTCTGGTTATCTTCTTCCGTGTTCTCTTCGTAGCTCTCGGAGCTGTCTTCCTCAGACTCTTCTCCTTTGGCGAGTACTTCTCGTGGCTTGGAGCCATTTTGTGGTCCAATGATGCCTTGTTCTTCCAGCATATCAATTAACTTGGCGGCTCGTGAATAGCCAACGCCCAATTTGCGCTGTAAGTACGAGGTCGAAGCCCTACCGGCTTCCATAACCGTTTGCTTGGCTTCTTCGAATTTTTCGTCTTCTTCGCTGGATTCGTCGGCAACCACGGAGCTGAAAATGCTGTCAGTGTTGTTTTCGCGTGTCTCGCTATCGAGATCAATGGTATCTGGCAATTGTCCCGAATAGTGCTTAATGAGCCAATCAACAACCCTTTTGATCTCTTCTTCGGTCACGAAACCGGATTGAATACGCGCCGGTTTGGCCATTTCTCCTCCTTGATAAAGCATATCTCCTTTACCGAGAAGTCTTTCCGCTCCCGCTTTGTCTATGATGGTGCGAGAGTCGATCTGTGAAGACACTTGGAGTGCGATACGGGATGGAATGTTGGCTTTGATCAGTCCGGTTATGACGCGTACGTCGGGCCTTTGGGTAGATAGTATTAGGTGAATACCGACTGCACGGCTCATCTGCGCCAATCGCACGATAGCCGCCTCGAGCTCTTTGGGGTAGGCCGACATAATATCAGCCAACTCGTCTATGACGATTACAATATATGGCATTGATTCCGGTAGTTCGTCTTCCACTTCTTCGGAGTCCTTGTTCTTTCGTTTCTTTTCAATGTCTTTTATGGCCGGTTCCAGTATGTTTTTGTGATAAGAGTCTATATTTTGTACTCTATAGCTTTCCAATATGTCGTACCGTCTTTCCATTTCCTTAGCAGCCCACTTCAAAGCGAGGATCGCTTTTTTGGCGTTCTTTATAACCGGAGTTAGCAGGTGAGGGATGTCGTTGTACGGAGTTAGCTCTACTCGCTTGGGGTCAACCATGATAAATCTAAGGTTCTCCGGCGAGTTCCTATACAGGAGAGAAGCTATTAGCATATGCACCGTCACAGACTTTCCGGCGCCGGTAGCTCCCGCTACCAAGAGGTGAGGCATTTTGCCAAAGTCAGCGAATTCGGCTTCTCCGGAGAGATTTCGTCCGAGGGCGACCAGGAGCGGATTGTCGCTTTGAGCAAAGGCGGGATCAGAGAAGAGGGAAGCCAGACCGACTGTTGCTTTAGAGATATTTGGTACTTCTATACCGACCAGGGACTTGCCCGGGATCGGTGCTTCTATCCTTATCGACTTGGCCGCGAGTGCCGCTTGTATTTCTTTTTGCAGTCCCTCTATTCGCGAAAGCTTTACTCCTTCGGCCGGCTTCAAGGCGTAGCGAGTAACAGTGGGTCCGACCGACACCTCGTCCATTTCTACGTCAATACCAAAGTTACTGAGAGTGCGCTTTATAACATTGGCGTTGGTTTTAACATCGCCGACGGACGGCTTGCCGCTGTCCTTGGTCAAAAGCTTCAGTGGTGGAGGAGTAAATGGCGCGCCCAGTCGCGAAGTATCTATCGAAAGCTTGCTGTCTATATCGAGCTCTTTGTCTTTGTTTTGTTTTCCGACCAATCCGCTGAGTATTCCACCTGAAGGTTTCTCCGGCCTTCCTTCTTCCTTGGTGCTCTTTTCGGCGTTCTTGCGTTCTTCTTCGGCCATAGCTCTCTCGGCCTGTTCCGCTCCCGCGGGATGGGCGATAGAGGCGGCGAGATAGTCTTTGTCCTCCTCGTCTTTCTTCCAGAACTTAAGAGAGTTGAAATCAATAGAGGAAAGTTTCAAGTCAAAGAGAAGTACGAACGAAAGGATCATCATTGCCGCTAGAAGTACAAACGTCACATAGAGATCGAACAAAGGCAGAAGCGGGTCCGAGACCAAATTGCCAATGACTCCGCCTTTGCTGTCGGTGGCGATGTTTATAAGTCCAAGTCCGGAGATCATAAAGAGCGTGATCCCGGCTCCGCTTGAGACGGCGAAGTTAACTTTTAGCTTCCGCAAAAAATTTATAGAAAGAATGAACATTGAAAGCGGAAGCAAGAAATATCCGTAACCGAGAAGTCTTTCAAAAAGAGAAAATGCGTGCTCGCCGGCGATGCCCGCTTGCTCAAAATAGGAGAGGGTAAAGAAAACCGCCAACACAAAAAACAAAAGCGCCAAGAGGGCTTGTGCCACGTGTTCCTCAAGGTTCCAGATCAGCATTCCTTCATCTTTCTCGGACTTCTTGTTCTTCTTTTTGGATGACTCTTTAGAGTTCTTGTTTTTCTCTGATTTTGATTTCTTGCGTGCCATTTAGGTTTCTAAGGTAATGATTAAATTTCCACTCTATTGTAACCCCATAGCGCCTCCGCTACAAACGCGACAGAGAGGTGTTAATAACTTTACTTCTGTCCTTTATATTTGTATAATGTCCTTTATAGAGGAATGTGTCTCTAAAGGACAAAAGGACAATTTTTATAAAGGACAAATTATCCTAAAGGACACGATAATATATAAAAGACATGGCAGAAAATACAACCCAGGAACTGCAGTCATACACTCTTAACAAAGCCTTTTTTTACTACGCAGTAAAAAAGACAGAACGTCTCGCCCGTGCCGTATATCTCATAACGAACTTCTTCTCAGAGAGCGAACCCCTCAAGTGGAAGCTACGGTCTGACAACTTAACTCTGCTTGAATATTTCTCCATACTGGCTGATTCTATCGAATCCGAGAGATCAATTGACTTGTCTTTTATAAAAAACTCGCTTTCGACAATTCTTGCCACTCTGGGTGTAGCTCATACTGCCGGACTGATCTCGGAAATGAATTTCTCCGTCTTGCGTCAAGAATACGAAACCCTTTTAAACGCACTTGAAGACCAGGCGGACAAGGAGGGAAAGCACGATCCTGTGTTGTTTCCCCAGAACTTTTTCAATGTCAGCGAGGAAAGACAGACAACGGACTCACTCGAGAAATATCTATTTGGGATAGCTTTTGAAAATCGTTCAGGTGGCAAACTTGAATCAAGCGCGAGCAATAAAGTACAAGGAATAAGTTCTCCCGAAAAAGAGAAAACCGAGAATGCGGAGGAAAGTTCTAAAGGACAAAAAACAAATCAAAAGGACATAAAGGACAACAAAAAGACAAAAATCAAAAGGACACAATTACAGCCGAGCACACTCTCAAAGACACAGAGAAGAGATATCATCATTCAGCTTGTTAAGGACAAAAAGGAGATCACCGTAAAAGACGCCGCTCGCGAGATCCAGGACTGTAGTGAAAAAACGCTACAAAGAGAGATTGTTGGCATGGTTGAAGAAGGCGTACTCGAACGCCTCGGCAGTCGTCGCTGGAGTCGTTATCGCCTCAACAGTTCTTCTTAAGGACACATAAAAGACATTCTTAACGATTTAGTAATTATAGTTTCAAATATTTTCTCCTTTATGTCTTTTATAAATATTAAATGTCCTTTATAGCTTTTTAGTTTTGGTAATTTTTGAACGTTTTGTTGTTGCGTTTTGTTAGAAGAGGATCGCTAACGAGCGCATCTCAAAATAAGGGTAGAATTAAGATTTTGGAATTGACGGTGCGTTGTAAGAAAAGCTTTTTAGGTTCGTCAGAAGTAGTAGAACTGCGAGCACGTGGTACAGACGCGCTTGCTTTGTAAATTTTATGGATAGAAGTCAGTGGGCGTGCCTCTTTAACACCCTATAGGCAAAAGGCGTGTACAAAAGAGGCAAGCGATTTAAAAGCATTTGTCTTTTATAAATCCTTGTATGGCGCGCTCATATGTATGTTTTATCCACACAAATATTTGCAAGAGCAAACGTCTGTACTATAATTGTCTCTAGGTTCAGAGGCGGGGATCGTTTTCCACAATACGTGGGAACACGATCTGTTGCCTGACAAGGGAACTGTGCTAAGATTGAAGGCAAACCTTGTTTAATACAGGTTTTGTTTAGACAGAGCACCGTTCAACCAAAGTTAGGCATAGCGCCACCGTTGAACGATACGGAATGAACGTTGAAAACAGAATATCCCGACAAACATACCGAACGACTGAATACCCGTACGACAAACGTGCATCTAACTCGTTTTCTCCTGGTCGAAATATTAGGAGTAGGCGAGATAGTATGAGCCCAATAAATTGCCGGTGGCGCGCACAGCCTAGGCAACTACGGGCAACATTACAAGGAATTATAAGTAGCGCGGTGCACCTTAGCGGGTGTGCCGCAAAAATGTTTTGCAAAGCATTATATTAATCAAAACGCAAAGCATTCTAATAAGTAGAAAATCATAATTATGAGTTTATACGAAATGCGAAATGCAATTACCTACAAGGTAGTTGGGTTCGTTGCGGTCCTCGCTCTTGTAGCGACATTCGCTTTTGCCGGTGCTTACCAAGCACAAGCACAAAGCGATGCAGACGACCTAGCAGCGATCATTGCACAACTCGAAGCACAGATCGCCGATTTGCAAGCGCAAATTGACGGCCAAGCTTCAGTTAGTGGAGACTTCACTCCGTTCACCCGCTCCATGGGAGTAGGTGCTACCGGAACTGAAGTATTGAGACTCCAAGAGTTCCTCAACGCTAACGGCTTTACAGTAGCCACTAGCGGAGCAGGATCTCCTGGACAGGAGACAAGCTACTATGGACCACTTACAGCAGCCGCTGTAACTGACTTCCAAGGAGCTTACTCTTCACAGATCCTTGCACCCCTCGGTCTTTCCGCGGGAACAGGATACTTTGGACCATCTTCTCGCGCTCAAGCCAACGCTATCATCACCGCAGGTGATGGTGACGACGGTGACGACGGCGACGACGGAGATGATGGTGACGACAGCGATGACTCCGACGACTCGGACGACGAAGGTCTATCCGGAGGTGAAGGATTCCTCGACTTTAACGACCTCAGCGTCGGATCGGTCGAGATCGACACGGGAGACACTGACGTAGCTGTTGAACTCGAAGCTACGGCAGAAGACTCTGACGTCGAGATGAACCGCGTCGACTTTATGTTCGACTCACGTCCATGGCTCTACTTCAATGAAGTCCGACTTATGGTCGACGGAACCGAAGTAGCAGTTCTTGGAGACGATTCAGGTGACTACTCTGAAGTTGGCTCTGAATGGAGAGCACGCTTCTCCGGCCTCGATGAGGTTGTACGAGAAGGTGATACTGTCGAGCTTGCGCTCGAAGTAGAGGTGCACAGCACTCTCGCTGGTACGCGTGATACCGACACAGTCGTCGCTACGATGGATGAAGACGGCGTACGCTTCCTAGACGGAGCAGGTATCATCGGATACGGCCCTAGCGCGGATGGCGACATCGGCGACGTTGACGTCACGTTTGACGACAACTTCGGACAAGGATCACTTGATCTCAGCACGAGCGCTAACACGCCCGACGAGACCGTATTCGTCGTTGACGACACCAACCGAACCGACAACCAAGAGGTGCTTGTGTTCAACGCAGAAGCGGAGAACCAGGACATCGAGATCGACGAGGTTGATGTAAACCTCTCGACCACGACAAGCGCCGTAGAGGATATGGTTCGCCGTGCACGACTCTACGCTGACGGTGATCTCGTCGGAACCGAGACAACAAGCGGCCTCAGTGGTACATCGAACCAGACCGTTACGTTCGACAACCTCGAGTACACGATCCCTGAAGGTGAAGAGCAAGAGATGTCAGTCGAAGTTGACTTCTACGCAACATCAAACACAGGATTCAGCGTAGCCGACACCATCGAAGCTGAGCTTGATGAAATTCGAGCAGAGGACGAAGACTTCGAAGCTGCTAACGAAACGTCGATCGGCATCGGTGCAGGAACAACGCATGATGTTGTAACGACGACGGTGGTAACAGGTGACTGGTCGCAGAGCACCGATATCAACGACGATGCCGACCGAGCGACTCTCAAGCTCACGTTTGACCTTACCGCTATCGAAGATGATTATTATATCAACAATGCTGTTGCGACTGGTGACCGAACAACGGATTCGATTACGACCTCCTCGGAGGAAACTCACGGATCTCGAGAATTCGACATTGACATCACCTTCGGTGCTGATCAGGACAACTCAGTGATGCATATCTCGTTCGCGCGGGAGAGACCGAAACATTCCGCATTCGTGTCGTCGCTGAGAACACTAATACTGTCGGTGTCGCCGGATTCTACGGAATTCAGCTCGCTGACTACAGATCACGACGAACAGCACTGGTGCGAGCGGTTTGACCGAAGTGGATGTAACTGGCGAAAGTATCGAGACCAGATCAAGAGTATCTCAACGACGGATCCTAATCACTAGGGTTCTCGTATAGAGACTCACGTCTCTTGAACAAAACAGCTGAGCGAGGCTCACAAAAAATCCCCAATTCGGGGATTTTTTGTTTTGATCTCATTTATCAAAAAGCCCGATAAAGCGGGCTTTTTGGAATAATCCACACATCAGAGTATGTTGACGGTAAAAATAGATGTATAATATACGGTACGGTAGTACTAATACCGCTTTATAAGACTTACTATTAGAAATAACTTTATGAGTTTATACGAAATGCGAAATGCAATTACCTACAAGGTCCATTGGGTTCGTCGCGGTCCTCGCTCTTGTAGCGACATTCGCTTTTGCCGGTGCTTACCAAGCACAAGAGCACAAAGCGATTCAGAAGACCTAGCAGCGATCATTGCACAACTCGAAGCGAAGATCGCCGAGTATGCAAGCGCAAATTGACGGCCAAGCATCAGTGGCATGAACTTTCACTCCGTTCACCCGCTCCATGGGAGTAGGTGCTACCCGGAACTGAAGTAATGAGACTCCAAGAGTTCCTCAACGCCAACGGCTTTACGACTGTAGCCGCTAGCGGAGCGGGATCTCCTGGACAGGAGACAAGCTACTATGGACCACTTACAGCAGCCGCTGTAACTGACTTCCAAGGAGCTTACTCTTCACAGATCCTTGCACCCCTCGGTCTTTCCGCGGGAACGGGATACTTTGGACCATCAACCCGTACTCAAGCTAACGCCCTCATCACCGCAGGTGATGGTGACGACAGTGAGGACAGCGACGATGGAGACGACAGTGACGATTCAGACGACAGCGACGACAGCGATGACTCCGATGACGAAGGCCTCTCCGGAGGTGAAGGGTTCATCAACGTCAGTGACCTCAGTGTCGGATCCGTTGAGATCGACACAGGTGACTCTGACCTAACGGTTGAAGCAGACGTTGAAGCACAAGATGCAGACGTCGAGCTCAACCGCGTTGACTTTATGTTTGATTCACGTCCATGGCTATACTTCAGTGAAGTCCGACTTATGGTCGACGGAACTGAAGTAGCAGCGCTTGAAGACGATTCAGACAACTTCTCAGAAGTCGGCTCTGAATGGCGAGCACGCTTCTCCGGTCTCGATGAGATCGTACGAGAAGGTGAGACTGTCGAGCTTTCACTCGAAGTCGAGGTACACGATACCCTCGCGGGTAGCCGTGCTAGGCGCCACGGTTGTCGCCGACCATCGATTTCTTGACCGTATCGCGCTTCGTGGACGGAGCAGGTCTCATCGGATACGGACCCGGCAATGACAACGATGTTGCTGATGTCGACATCGACTTCGACGGCGAGCTTCGGAGCCGGAACGCTCGACGTTTCGTCAAGCACGAACTTCGCCCTGATGAGACAATATTCCAGGTTGATGCAAACAACCGAACGAATGACGTACACGTACTCTCGTTCGACGCAATGGCAGAAGACCAGGATATCACTGTCAACACAGTTGATGTGAACTTCAACACGACATCAAGTCCCGTAGAAGACATGGTTCGTCGTGCCCGACTCTACGCTGACGGTGATCTTATTGACACGACGTCAACGAGTGGACTCAGTGGTACGAGCAATCAAACCGTTACCTTCAATGGCAGCGGCGACCTTGAGTACCTCATTGAGCAGGACAGCGAGGTTGAGTTCTCTGTAGAAGTTGACTTCTACGCAACATCGAATACCGGATTCACCGACGGTGATCCCCTTCGAGGTTGACCTTGAAGCGATGACCGCAGAGATCAAGAACTTCGAAACTGTTCCAGGCCTCAGCATCAGCAAACCTTGATATCGGTCGCGGGAACGCAGGCACCAGATGTGACGACAACGACCGTTGTTGTGGAGTGATTGGTCGCAGACGAGCAGCGTCAATGATGCTGCTGATCAGTCGACGCTCAAGCTCACGTTTGACCTGACTGCGATCGAAAGATGGGCTGCTTACATCCAGACGACGCGGCTCGGCAACGTGCGCAAGAACGCTGTCGCAAGTGACAACGGATTCTTCTATACGCTTACCGGTGAAGCAACTCAGGTGGATAGTGAATCAACGTCACTTGCCACAGCAGCTGACACAACCGGTTCTGAGGTCGCGGCAACATCGACCCTTACGGTAGATACGCAGGCGAACCTCGCGAACAATGACTACTTTATTCTCCACGAGGCGAGCAACAACCCTGCCGCCGCAACCGCTGTCTGTTTCTGGTTTGACACGGATGCTGGGTTAACAGACGACACGAGTACGGCAGCAGAATGTCAGGCAGCAAACGGTATCGCGGGTGGTGTAGAAGTTGCCATTGACGGAGATACGACTGCGGCAAATGTCGCAGCGACGCTTGACACAGCAATCGATGGCACCGGCGCTGCGCTTGACGTAACGTCAACCGATAACAGTGACGGTACGTTGACGCTCACGCAAGATACGGTTGGAAGCGTTGGTAACATCTCTCTCAACTCAGCTTATCTAGCTGAAGCGGCTAGCGGAGCTGCGGCTCTCACTGCCTTTACCGGCGGTACGGATACGAGCTATCTCGTTCGTGAAGGACAGAGCGAAACATTTACGCTTACGGCTGTCGTAGATCCCGATATACCTACTCCTGACGCGGCCGGATTCTACGGACTTCAACTCTCCGAATACTGGATCACAACGAATAGCGACGGTACGACAAGTACGGCAGAAGTGGATGTAACCAGTGAGAACATCGAGACGGATAAAGAGCATATCGGATCCTAAGTAAGTTTACTCTCTTACGCGCACAGCTGAGCGAGGCTCAACAAAACCCCCTCCCACATACGTGGCGAGGGGGTTTTTGTGTTGGGATAATCCACATTTTGGACTACGAGAAAAACTGTATGCGGTATAATATTGGAACAACACATTTATACGAGTTTAATCGAATATCAAGATTACAAATTTATGAATTTAGACAAAAATCAAAACACATTCGCGCTGAGATTTCTCGGCCTCGCGCTTGTGGTTGCCTTTATGGCAATGGGGACTTTCTTTAGCTTCAACAAAACAGAGACAGTGAAAGCGCAGAATGATCCGGCAGAGCTATTGAAGGTTATAGAGCAGCTTGAGCTCGCTATTGAGAGACTTCAAGCCCAAGTGGACGCTCAGAACGCTTCAGTTAGTGGAGACTTCACTCCGTTCACCCGCTCCATGGGAGTAGGTTCTACCGGAACTGAAGTATTAAGACTCCAAGAGTTCCTCAATGCGAGAGGCTTTAGAGTTTCTGCAAGCGGAGCAGGATCTCCTGGACAGGAGACAAGTTACTACGGACCACTTACAGCAGCCGCTGTAACTGACTTCCAAGGAGCTTACTCTTCACAGATCCTTACACCCCTCGGTCTTTCCGCGGGAACAGGATACTTCGGACCATCAACCCGTGCTCAAGCCAACGCTATCATCACCGCAGGTGATGGTGACGATGGCGACGACGGAGATGATGGTGACGATGGAGACGAAGAAAGCTCGGAAGAAGAGTCGGAGACGGATGAAGGATCAACCGACGATGAAACCGATGACACAGGGGACGACACCGACGATGATACGACTAACGACGACACAGACGATGAAGAGCCGGGAGAAGAAGACGACACAGAGGACGACACGGCAACTAACGAGACCGAGTCCGGCACGCTCAGCGTTGACCCGAACTCGAACTCCCCAGAGCAAAGCACATTTGTCGTGGAAGATAACTCAGCTACGACTGATGTAGAACTACTCAAGTATAATGTTAGCGCCCAGATCCAGGATATAACTATCAAATCTGTAGAAGTTATATTGAGAACAGATTCTAGCAACGTGGGAGATATGATCTCAGAAGCTCGTCTTTATGGTGATGGTACTCTCTTGAGCTCGGTTTCACCAAGTTCATCCTCCTCTGTAGAGACGGTCACTTTTAATAGTTTGGATTATGAGTTAGTCGAAAATCTAGAGGAGCCGATGACGGTTGAAGTAGACTTTAATCAGGCTTCAAACTTCTCAACACCAGACACCATTGAAGCGGAGCTTGATGAAATTACCGCGCTTGATGAAAACCTTAATGGTGCTGATCAAGAAAACATCGGAATTGGCTCCGGTGTAATACACGATGTGATCTCTGACATTCTGACCATCACGCAGGCTGCCCAAAGTGCGCAAGCAACGGATGAAGGAACTGTTGGAATATTCGAAGTTGTAGTGGAGATCACTTCCAAGTCAGGTACGCACTACATCAGTGACGACGTAGATAATGTGACAAACGGTGGAGACAGTGGATTCTTCTACACGATGACCGGACACGACAACCAAGTAGCGAGTGAGACCGCTTCTATCTCTAGCTCCTCGGCTACTCTTTCTGGGGGCGCCTATGAAATAGCCGAGGGCGCGACTGAAACCTTTGGAATTGAAGTAGAGGCGGACCCTGATGGAGCTAGTGATAACGGTACCGGTACCTACGGAATGAAATTAGAGTCATATTTCGTAAGCACTAACTCAGATGGTACGACCAGCACTACAGAAATAGACGTAAGCGGTGAAAGTATAGACACCGATCAAGTTAATATCTCAGAGTAGACAGATAAAGGTTGAGACGATAAAGACAATAAAACCCGCTATACTTGCGGGTTTTATTGTCTTTTGTTTCTCTTTTGCTACAATTGGGGGCATAGCAAAAGAGACAAAAACTAAACGGAACAAAAATGAAAGAAAAAATTAGAATTATACTTGTAGCCGGTACGGTTCTGGTGGCACTCATAGCGGTGGCCCTGCTGGTGCCGGAAAACGCCCTTGAGAGACGCGATACCGGACTATCCTCAGAGGAGATAGCGCAACAGGAAGAGGTTATCTCTGAGTCTAGAGAGGCGATCAGGGATTTTGACAGAAGGGAAGAAGAGAACGACAAGGCCTACTACAACGAATATATGATAATCGGTAACGCAAGCGCGCGTATAGGGGATTTGCGAGCGGCGCGAAGCGCCTACGAAAACGCCATAGAGTACACCGAAGATCCACAGGAAGCGATCAGGGCTATCTATGATATGGAGGCAGAAGCGGAGAACTATGATCGCGCGAGAGACGTCTTGGTGGAAGCGACCGAAAATCATCCGGAGAACTTCGCCTATTGGAACCTTCTTATAGAGCTCGAGAAAAACCAGTTTGACGTGGGAGGCGAAGAGCTTAAAGCGAGGATAGAGCAAGCCATAGAAGCGACAGATCGCGCTACCGGCTCTCTTGTTACTTACGCCTATTACCTAGAAGACCAAGGGGAATTCGAGGAGGCACTGCAGTACTGGCAAGAGGCGGCCGCGCTGAATCCTCAGTATGACGCCATATATGCTGAGCAGATCGCTCGTCTGGAAGCATTGATAAACGAAGAGAACAACCAATAGAGTTTTCAACAAAACTCCCTCCGCCGGACATTTGGCGGAGGGAGTTTTTTGGTATACTTGAGGTAACTTTATGAAAGACTATCTCAACAGTACTTCACTCAAGTTTATGGTGGTCTTTGTAGTTATCATAATAATCTCGCTGTCTCTCTTTGAGGTACTGTCATACTTGGAAGAAAATAACTCCGGAGTGGAGGTATCGCCGGCCGGGCCCGATAATACAGAGCAAAATATAGTGGAGTAGGGTAAGGACGAGTTTACAGGGCTTTTTCCAGCTCCTCTCTTGAAAGTGACACGGTTGAGCCGGGAAGCGCTTCACCCTTTAATATTTTCTCGGAGAGTACGCGTTCTATGGAGTCTTGTATTACGCGCTTCATTTCTCTTGCTCCGAAACGCGGGTCGTATCCTTTCTCGGCGAGGAATTCTACAAGTTCGTCGGTTATATTTATACGCACTCTGGTTGACTCTGTCCGTTCCGCCAGTTTTTCGAGCTCAAGCTTTGCGATGGCTCGCAGATCATCTTTTGATAACGGCTCGAACAATACGACTTCGTCAAAGCGGTTTAGGAGTTCCGGCCGGAATATCTGATCGTTTATAAGGGTGGAGATCAGTTCGTCTTTGAAAGCCGAGAGATCAGTTGATGACTTGGCGGCCGCTTGTATTTCCTGGTTGCCGGCGTTCGAGGTGGCGATAATTATCAGATTGCTCATATTAACTCTTTTGCCGTGGGAGTTAGCAAAGAATCCTTCGTCCAATATCTGCAAAAACAGGTTATGAACGTTTCCGTGTGCCTTTTCGAATTCATCCAGAAGAAGGATACCGTAAGGGGAGCGATTGATCTTTTCTTCCAATATTCCCGGTGATTTTGAGTCTATGCTTCCGATTAGACGGTCTAGAGCGTTTTCATTCTGGAATTCTGACATATCCAAACGGTGCATAACTCCATTCTCGTCAAAAAGGGTCGCTTCCAAGGAGCGCGCTACTTGGGTTTTGCCAACTCCGGTAGGGCCGAGGAAGAGGAAAGAGCCCATCGGGCGATCGTCTTCTCCGATGCCGGCTCGGTTTCTTCTGAGCGCGTTTGATACGGCCTTGAGTGCGTCAGTTTGGCCGACCACCATAGAGGACAGGTTCTCTTCTAGTTTTAGCAGTTCTTCGCGTTCAGACGCGCTCGCTTTGCCGACTGGTATGCCGGTGCGGTTTGATATCAGAGTCTCTATCTCCGTTTCAGTGATGATAGGAGAGTTACTTGTCTTGGCTCCCGCGGCGGCCTCGTAGAGTATATCTACAGCGTCATCAGGGAGAGTGGAGTCAACTAGCGCGCTCCGTGCCAGATCAGCAGTTTTAGCGAGACTCTGGAAGGTGAAAAATACATCAGAGCGAGCTTCAATATTCAAAGCGGCGTAGGATAACAGCGAGATAAGCTCTTTATTATCGTCTATTTTTACTCTTATCTTTTCAAACCTGGTACGCGTGAAAGGGAAGTCCCTTAGCGAAGTTTCAACTTCTTCGGGGGTGGCGGTAGCTACGAGTTGAAGAGAGTCGCTCGCGAGGAACGGATCAAAGATCTCTCTTACGTCAACGCCGATCGATCTCGCGTTGAGGAGAAAGTCGGATATGTTGTCTATGACGAGAATTATATTGCCGGCGCGAACGCTGTCGTTCAAAAGCTTTAAAAGCTCGCTTTCAAAAGAATGCTTGTCGGGATTGTTGGTGGACAGAGCCACAGAATCCAGTCGGAATATATGCTTTCCTTCAAGCGGCGCCGGAGACTTGCCTTCGTAAACACGAGCGGCAAAATCAGATATTACTTGGTCTCGTCCGCCTCCTCGCGCTCCTACCAAAAGCGCGTTCGCTTCACGTGACTTGGAAAGTATGGTTTCTATTTCATCTCGCGCGTGCAGTACGGAAGTACCGGCATGTGTACGGCGTGCGCGAATTTCTGTCGCGTAGCGGCGCAAAGTATACGCCCCGCCGTACGCCCAGTCCTTGGCGATACCGGATATCTCTCCGAGATTGATACGTGACCACCAGGTAAGGTTGCGCAGGCGCTCGCGGCGCATAACCTCTGTCCATTCCAAAGCGCCGTAGAAAATATCGGAATTTACACCCCGTTTGAAGAAGAAGTCTTGTATGGCGGGGCTTTTGTGGTATGAAAGAGCAATTATATCTCTGATCAAGATCATTTTGCCGTTTTCTCGCAGAGGGAACTCTTTGGGAATACCAAGATCATTTTCCTTGAGAAAATTCCTGAGCTCTCTAAAGGGAATGCCCAAACGGTTTACCAATTCGTGGGCTTGAGCTGATCGGAAGGCGATTTGCGCCAGGTCTTTCTCGTTTCTATGCCCGTCAAGTAGTTTTAAAAGAGCAAAACTCAATCCGTCTCGTCGTTTGTATAGCTCTATGCGACTGATGGTGCTTTTGAACCCGTCGAAATAGTTGGAGTAGTAGAAAAAATCTAGAGTTACGAGAATTAACCACAAGACGGTGAGGATAAATAGGGCGCCGACGAAGCGTGTTATCTCAAGGGCTAGATTATTGAGAATAGAGGGAACGTCGCTCTCGTTTATAAAGTCGCTATTGCCCAAAAAGAACAACATTGCCGTAAATAAACCGAATATAACGATCATTATCGTTACGATTCGGCGAGCGTTGCCTCTGACGCGTCTAGGGAAGACCCGTTCGAGTGTTAGTACGGCGCTGTTTCTTCTCAATGTTCTTTGTATTTCTCTTTCGTTCATATTTACGCGATGAGAAGACTAAAGCCAAAGAATAATAGCACTCCAATGACCGCCGGCCACAGCAACCAAAAGGCGAGATCGATTATCAAACCGAGGAGAGCGAGCGCGAGAACAGCTAGCCCCACGGCTATCATAGTCAGGCGCATAAAGAAGCCGACGAGGCGCATCATTATGTTCACCAATATGGCGGAGAAGAAATCTTCGAGGTCAAAGCCATCTTTGGGCTCCTCGTGCAATCTCTTCCAAGGAGAGAATAGGGTGGAGGCGAGTAAGGGTATGGAGAAAAAGTGCGAAAGAAACCATATAAAATTAGACCAGAGTACAACGATGTCGTGCACTCCCCGCGAGTAATGCCAACTGACATATTGAAGAGCAAACTGCATACATCTTCAGTATATCACCTGTCCGCCCTCAATGTATCCACGTCTGAGACTGTCAGAAAGAACGCAAAATGGCGTGTTAGCGTTTGACTTGTTGGGGTTTGTGGAGTAGTATCTCTCCTGTAAGGCTTGAGACAGCAGGTGGCGGGCAATCTCCCGCGTAAATGACCTGCCGAGGCAACGCTAGCGCCAAAGGGCGCGATGATGCATGCTTTGATTTGAGCCTTTTTACAAAGGTCTTTTTTATTGCCGACGTAGAGCGAGAGGAATACCGAGGCGAAGCCTTGAGTATTTCCGAGCCGAGGAGAGCAATATGAGCTTTAATACCGATTATTAGAAAACCCTAAGTAGAGCAGCAGGTAAGACACTTACCAGAAAATATGGCAATTACACGAGACAAGAAAAAGGAGGTGGCAAAGACAGTAGAAGATATTCTTGATAATTCTTCTACCGTCGTCTTTGTCAACTTCAAAGGACTCGGTGTAGAGGACTCAACGAAGATGCGCCACGATTTGCGCGAAAAAAGCGTCGGCTACTATGTAGCCAAAAAGACCCTTATTCATCGCGCGCTTGATAATAAATCGTTTGAGGGAGAAAAGCCGCCTCTAGAAGGCGAGATCGCCCTGGCTTACTCAGAGGATCATCTGGCTCCGGCCCGAGAAATCTATGAGTTCGGCAAGGGTCTGGGTGGAGCGCTCTCAATAGTTGGCGGTGTATTCGATGGAGTATATTACGATCGATCTTCTATGGTCGATATCGCTACCATTCCATCGCGAGAAACCCTTCTCACGCAGTTCGTTAACGTTATCAATTCACCGATACAAGGATTCGCTTCCGCTCTGCATCAGATAGCGGAGACAAGGGAAGCTTAGTTTAAACAATTATTATGGCAGAAGAAAAAGAAACAAAAACAACAAAAGAAGAAGTCAAACCGGAAGAGGCAACCGAGGAAACGAAAGAAGAGGCTGCTTCTAAAACAGAAGAAGCTCCGGCTGAAAAAGAAGAAGTAAAGGAAGAAGCTCCGGCTGAGGCAGAAGCCGCAGAAAAAGAGGAGTCTTCAGAAGAAAGTGGAGAGAACGTAGAAGTTCCGGAAAAGTTCAAAGCTCTAGTAGAGCAAGTAGAGAATATGACGGTTCTGGAGTTAAACGAACTTGTAAAACTTCTAGAAAATAAATTCGGAGTTTCCGCTCAAGCCGTAGCAGCTGCTCCGGCCGCCGGAGGCGCCGAGGAAGAAGACGAGGAAAAAAGCTCGTATGATGTTGAACTCACCGATGTCGGTGATCAAAAAATAGGAGTTATAAAGGCAGTTAAGGCGGCTCTGGGACTTGGTCTAAAAGAGGCGAAAGACTTGGTTGAAGGAGCGCCGGCAGTACTCAAAGAAGGAATGGCGAAAGAAGAAGCTGAAGAGCTCAAAGGAACGGTTGAAGAGCTCGGTGGAACTATTACACTGAAATAGTTTATCGAGAATCAAGAGAGAGTTCAAAAGAAAACCCGCACCCGCGGGTTTTCTTTTTTTGAATCACTAAATTTGCTATACTCACCGGTATGGATATACTATCGCAACTGTTCGGGGGAGTGGCACGCGTAAAGGTTATGCGCCTTTTCTTGTTTAACGAGAATAAGTATTATACTACCGTTGATATTGCCTCCAAAACCCGCCTTACCAAAACAACCATAAGAAAAGAGCTTAGGGTTCTTGAAAAGACCGGAATGTTAAAAAGAAAAGAGGCGTCCAAGAAGAAAACTAAAGGAGATAAAAAAACGAAAAGTAAACGGTCGAGCAAGCAGGAAACTGAATATATATTGAACCCACGCTTTGTTTACGCGGACGCGCTGAAGCGACTCTTGTCTTTTGATGATACAGTGGCACGCAAAGATATAGCCGAAAAACTCAAAAAGGCCGGAAAACTCAAGTTTGTCGTAATGGCCGGTATTTTCTTGGGAAGAGCAAGCGACCGAGTGGACCTATTAGTCGTTGGAGATAATATCCGCAAAAAGGATATAGAACGCACTCTGCAAATGATCGAAAGCGACATCGGCCGGGAAATAGCGTACGCCTACTTTGATACAGAGGACTTTTACTATCGCTTATCCGTAAAGGATCGCTTGGTGCGCGATATATTGGATTATCCTCACGAGAGGGTAATTGAAAAGATACAAATTAGCTTTTAGGTACGCTAAATAAATGCTTCAATCTATAGATTGAAGCATTTAAATTCGCTTAAATTAGGCCTTTTGGCTTATTTTATCTGGTATCGTGAATTCCCACAGCGTAGATTATTCCGGTGAATACAACAGCTGAAAGTATTATGAACGTATAACGAATGTCCATAAACAGGAGAGCTATAGTCGATACGACCGGAGCCGCTATATAGGCTAGGGGGTTAATACCTCGGAAAAGAGCCACAAGCTCGGATTCTTCCGAGGATATTTTTTTGAAAAAGTATGCCTCGCTCATAACCTCAACCATACTAGCGCCGAAGCGAGTCAAGAAAAGAATTGACGCCCACAACACTACGCTCGGGGTGGTGATGAAGGCCAGAGCAAAAGTCGCGATAGAGGTAATCACAAAACCGGATATCAATAGTTCTTTTTCTCCTATATATTTATCAGCGATCTTTCCGAATGGAATTTCAAAAAGTATAAAAGGAAGTAGCATCACGGTGAAGATCGGTCCGATCTCTGTCCAGTTGAATCCGATTGTTTGTATAAGGTAAATGGGAGTGTAGATCACCATCCACGCGTAAAAAAAGCGAAGCAGAAAGTGGGACGCGAACACATTAAACAGATCTTTATCCTTGAACACTCTGGCGCTCGCATCTAGTGCTTTAATGGGTTCATAAGTCGGATCCTTAAAGTTTCTGAAGTTGCGTAGCAAAAGCAGTACCGCCGGAAGCAGAAAGACAACTGAGACAAGATACATTCTACGGAAAAGTTCTTCCTCGCCAATAATAAAGCTCACCAAAAGTGGGGAGAGCATAAGTGAGGCGTTGAATATGGTCAAAAGTAGACCGCGAATCGACCCCGTGTCACCGTCGAACGACAGACTTTCTATAAAGATATCAAGAGTATAGAAAAGCGCGCGAGCGAGAAAAAGATGTACCACGAAAGCTCCTATGGTCAGCCAAATAATACCGGTCGTACCGAGAACTATGAGAGTCACCGCTTCTAGTATTATCAGACCTAAAACAGTATTGAATATACCGAGTCGTGAAAGAAGGGTTGGAAGGTTAAATAATACTAAGAGCGTCAGTATAGACGCCACGGCAAAGACTACACCTACCGTTTGCGGCGTTAGAAAGGTTTCAAGGAAAGTAGAGTTCGCGTAAGAGGGCAGGAACGCGTGGAACGATAGGAAGAAAGCAAACACGTAAAGAGTTTGCAGTTGGGTGAAAGATATTCTTCCTCCTTGCCTAAATGGGTTCCACATACTATACCCCTATCATAACAGGAATTATTATAGGTTGTTTAGCTGTCTTTTGGTAGAGAAACTTGCCCACTTTATCGCTCACGTCGTTTTTGAGGATGTCAAAGTCGATCGGATTCATATTCTGGGTAGTTTTCTCTACCGTATCTTTTATGATGTTACGCGCTTCGTGCAGAAGGTCTTGGGATTCACGTAGGTAAATGAATCCGCGGGAAATAATATCGGGTGATTTGCGGAGCTTACCTGTTTTTGGATTGATAGAAGCTACAATAACGAACATTCCGTCATCCGATAACGCTTTGCGGTCGCGAATAACAACATCGTGCATTGTGCCGATAGTGAATCCGTCCACCATCATAGGGTCGTGGGGTACGCTCTCTTTTAATTTTCTGATCTTCTCTCCGTTGTCGCTTATTTCTATAACAGAACCGTTGTCGGGGATCACCACGTTGTCTTTGGGCATACCCAACCTTGTCGTGGCCATGTCGGCGTGGACGTTGAGCATATAGTGGTTTCCGTGAACGGGTACAAAGAACTTAGGATTGATCTGTTTGTGTATCCAGACGGCTTCTTCTTGGTTCGCGTGTCCGGAGGCGTGTACGTCAGAGACGCGATAGTGGATTATCTTAACGCCTCTTCGGGCTAAGTTATCTTTTAGCTTTTGTACGGAATTTTCGTTTCCGGGAATGACCGATGAAGAGAGTAGAACCGTGTCGCGTGGAGTAAGCTTGAATTGTTTATGGGTCTTTATAGCCATACGCATAAGAGCGGCGAATTCGTCTCCTTGAGCTCCGGTGGCAAGGCAAACTATTTTGTCCGGCGGGTAATCGCTCATCTCGGAGTTAGAGATGAAGGTTCCGGGTTTCGGCTGTAGTATGTTCAAGTGTCTGATGATCTCCAAGTTTTGCTTCATTGAGCGTCCCTCAACCACGATTTTTTTGTTGTGGCGCTCGGCTATCTCGACGATCTTTACAATACGGTCCATTTGCGAAGCAAAGGTACCGATAATGAGCCGCCCCGGCGTTTCGGCGATTATCTTTTCAAGGGTTTCGTGCACTCTCCACTCGGGTATAGACCAGCCCGGGTTCTCGACATTGGTTGAGTCGGCGATCAAAGCCAAAACTTTTCTGTCTTTGAAGATGGAATAGGCCTTTTCTTCTTTATCCGAAGGTACGCCGTCAACGTGATCAAGCTTCATATCGCCGGTAACGACAATAGATCCGTAGGGTGTATCTACGATGATACCCATAGCTTCCGGTATGGTGTGAGATACCGCGTAGAAGTTGAGTTTGGTATTTCCTAGAGTGATCGAATCGTTGCTCTCGACTGTTCTTATATTGAGCTTGGGTTGGTGAGGGAACTCTGACTGGCGCTTTTCTATCATTACCGTGGTAAGTTGTCGTGAATAGATCGTGGGGTTACCCAAGCGGTGCATAACGTAAGGTATCGCGCCGATGTGGTCGAGGTGTCCGTGGGTGACAACCAAGCCACGGATCTTGTCTTTATTTTCTTCCAAATAAGTTATGTTAGGTAAAACATAATCAATTCCGGGAGTGCTTTCGTCGTGGAATTGAAATCCGGCGTCGATTATAAGGATATCGTCCTTTGTCTCTATGGCGGTCATATTGCGACCAACTTCCTCTACGCCACCGAGCGGAATTATACGAATATCACCATCTTTTATTGGAGATAGTTTTTGATGATTGCGGTCAATATGACTTGCGCTTTGCTCTCGAAACTTTCCACGCGCGTTTCCGCGATGGTTACGTCTATTGTTAGACGAGCCGCCGCGTTTGTTGTTTCTGTTGTTGTTACGTTGATTTCTTCCGTTTTTGTTTTGGTTTTGTCGCGGGCCGGAATTTTGGTGTCCGCCGTTATTTCTTCTTTGTGAAGATCTGTTTCTGTTATCTCTTGTTTCGTTCATAATTATTAATTTTTCTGTTAATTGTTTTGTCTAATCAAGGAATGCGTTCCAAACTGTATCTGTATATACAAACCATTCGTGAACATTTGCAAATCTATTTGCCGAGCGCACTATAGGCGGTATTGAAATGTTTTTGATCCGCTTGTCTTGAATGTATATAAATTCCGGTGAGTATAGAAATACAGCCGGTACGTCCTCTCTCAATTCTTTAACGATCGCATTTAAAAGCTCTCGGCGCTCTCTTTCGTCGCGCTCGCTGCGCAGATCTTCGAGTCTTTCGTCAACGTCGCTTGAAGTATAACGAGCCACGTTCAAGCCCGGGTCGTCTCGTTCCGAAGAGTGCCAAAATGGATACATATCTATGACTCTATCGTATGCCTCTCCAAAGAGAAGCGCCTCATATTCTCTCGGACGTATTACGTCTTGGTTTAGAACCGCTATGTCAAAAGTTTCTATAGTCACACTAAAACCTACTTGTTCTAAAGAGTGTTTTATAAAGTTCGCGACCTCACCAAACATATCGGAGTCAGCCGTAGCAATGGAAAACGAAAGTTCTTCCTCGTCCTTTTCCCGTATGCCTGTCAGAGGGTTTTTTATCCATCCTTCTTCCTCTAGCAATGCGTTGGGATCGGAATTTACTTCGTCGCTCTGGCTAACTGCTACGTCTGTTCCGAAAGGGAGAGGTGTCTCGATGGGTAGAGCATACCCCGAAAAAATACTTTCAGCAAGATTCTCGCGGTTGATCGTCATATCTATCGCTTTTCGTACTGCATCTTCGCTCAATATTTCTGATTCTGCTTGGTTGAAGAACAGTCCGAACGAACGAAGCATTGGGGCGGTAAGTATTCTTTTTCGTGCCAGATTCTGGTTTTCAAGAGAGCGAGGAGAAACCAAAGCCGCTGAATCTATTCTGCCTTTGTCCAGCGCTTCCAGAAGCTCGGCTTCGTTAGAGAAGAAGCGTATTTCTATGTTGTTTAGGTAAGGCCGTCCTTGGGTATAGTCGTCAAACGCCGTTAGCGTGTAGTTTGTGGGTACGCCGACATCCGTACTACGCTCTACGTTCTTTATTTTAAACGGTCCGGAGCCGATGGGAGAGCTTGAGTGCTCTATGAATTCCAGTGAATCTTGAGTTACATTTTCCCAGATGTGTCGTGGGACTATGCCGACCGTGGTTTGCTCCAGAAAACCGGCGTATGGTTCTTCTAAGCTAAACTCAACGGTGGAAGCGTCTAGGGCGCTCACTTCTACATCCAAGAAAGTTGACCTGAGAGGGCTCTCTGAGGCCGGATTTTTAATTTCTTCGATCGTGAATACCACGTCGGAAGCTGTTATCGGTGTGCCGTCATGAAATACCGCGTCGTCCCTGATAGTAAAGGTATAACTGTTCCCGTCCTCACTTATCTCGTAGCTCTCGGCAAGGTCGGTAACAATATCGCCATCTCCGTCTACTCTCATGAGGCCTGAATAGATCAGCGCGGTAAGATCATGCTCGGCGTTGGATTCCGCGTAAATTGGACTTATACTTTCGGGGAAACCGACTATACCCTCGGTGAAAGTACCGCCTTGAGTCGGCACCACCGTACTAAATTGGCTTGAAATTCTTTCTACTCCCAAGAGTAAGGCGATAAACAGGAAAAACAAGATCGCAGAGTACAGGATCTTCTCCACCGAAGAGCTATTTTTGATAAAGGTTAGGAGTCGCTTAGCCAAGCGCGAGCTCTTGAATATTATAGAATTCACAATAAATAGTCCTATTTAGTCAAAACCAAAGTGGGAGTACCGTTTAGTGATAGATTAAAAGAGAAAAGAGACAATGTTAGATAGCGCAAACAGCACAGCTAAAATAACTGTCGCGTTGAACATTTGTCTTTCCGCTCCTCTCCGTGAGAATTGAGTGGAAGGCCCATCTCCTCCGCCTCCGCCGGCGAGCGCTCCGCCCATGCTAGCGTCAGATCTCTGCAATAGTATCCCTCCGACAAGCAAAACAGAGAGTATTATCTGAATATATGGTAGTAATGAAGTGAAAATTTCCATAGCCTGGATTCTAGCATACGGCAATGGTTTGGCAAGACAGTGTACTCTTCTAGTAATACAGACGCTTTACATAGGGCGCAAACTGTTATAATGTTCAGCCAACATGTCTGAATTTAGAGGCCCAAATTCTCATATTCATAATATTGCACGGGGGCTTTTAGTGCAGGGTGGCGACATTATTTTATGTCGTACAAAAAACGCTGAATGGTTTTTCTTGCCCGGTGGTCACATCGAGGATGGAGAATCTGCACATACGGCACTAAAACGTGAGTTAGAGGAAGAGATGGGAGGTATGGACTATTCTGTGTCATCGTTTATCGGCGCATGTGAAAACATATTTCCGCTCGAAGACAATGTTTTTCAACATGAGTTAAATATTGTTTTCAGGGTTGAAGTATCACAGGATTCCCGTATCGGTTCTGTGGAAGATCATATTGAGTTTGTAAACGTGTCCAGTAAAGAATTTCAAGAAGTGAAAGTCCTTCCGCGAGCGCTTCACGAAGGATTGATTGCGTGGCAAGAGACAGGCACTCCATTTTTTAAAGAATTGTAGGTATGTTTATTTGTACAGAAGATGAGATGTTAAGCCAATAATCGCGCTTCGATCATACCCCATTCGGGAGATCGGGGGTATTTTACCGATGTATCTCATCTTTTGCAGACAGAAAACGTCGTTGACAGTGGCAATGGTTTATATAAAATGAATGTGTCGCGGTTTTCTCTCTATTATTGTTATTGTAGTAAATCAGAGCTTCTTATCAGCGGGTGGTATTGCTTGGTGGGAACCGCGGAATTTTATATTATTAACAAAATACGAACGTAATATTAATAAAATATGGCAGGAAAAACAGGGAAAAAGAAGGACAAGGCATCAATAGTTCCGCTCGGTGACAGAGTGCTGATTCGTCCGTTTACACCGGAAGAAACGGAGAGCAAATCTTCTTCCGGTATCATAATACCGGACACGGTTTCCAAAGAACGCCCGGAGCGCGGCACGGTTGTCGCCGTCGGGGAAGGACGACTAGATGAAGACGGAGAAAAAAGAATTCCGGTTTCTGTTAAAGTAGGCGATACCGTGGTGTTTTCTAAATACGGTTTTGATGAGTTGGAGCTAGATGGAGATGAATACATCATTGTTAGGGAAGAAAATATCTTGGCAGTAGTAAAGTAAACAAATATGGCAAAAAAGATCGTATACAACGAAGAAGCAAAACGTGGGCTTAAAAGTGGAATAGATCAAGTGGCAAACGCGGTGAGAACCACCATCGGTCCTCGCGGACGAAACGTGGTTCTTGATAAGGGCTACGGTAGTCCAATGATCACCAACGACGGCGTTTCAATAGCGAAAGAGATCACGCTTCATGACAAGACGGAAAATATGGGCGCTGAAATTGTCAAAGAAGTCGCTAACAAAACGAACGATCAGGCGGGAGACGGTACGACTACGTCAGTCGTGCTTATGCAAGCGATCGTGGATGAAGGAATGAAACACACGACCCTCGGGGTTAGCGCTATGTCTTTGCGCCGTGGCATAGAGAGAGGCTCTGAAGAAGCGGTCAAAGCACTAAAACAAATAGCAAAACCGGTCAAAGGGCGTGAAGAGATCCAGCAGGTAGCTACCATAGCCGCTGAATCTGAAGAGTTGGGCAAAATAATCGCCGACACGATCGATAAGGTTGGCACCGATGGCGTGGTAACAGTGGAAGAATCACAATCTTTCGGGGTTGAGAGCGAGGTTGTTGAAGGGCTTGAATTTGACCAGGGCTATGTCTCTCCATATATGATCTCCAATTCAGAGCGTATGGAGGCAGAAATGAAAAACGCCTCTATTCTCATAACCGACAAGAAAATATCGAGTGTAAAAGAGGTACTGCCGCTACTCGAAAAGCTTTCTGAGTCGGGTAAAAAAGATCTGGTTATCATAGCTGATGAAGTCGAAGGCGAGGCCTTGGCGACGTTTGTTGTTAACAAACTGCGCGGATCGTTCAACGTGCTCGCCATCAAAGCTCCTGGCTATGGAGAGCGCAAGAAAGAGCAGTTGGCTGATATAGCTTTGACGGTTGGGGGTACAGTGATATCTGAGGATGTTGGACTTACCTTTGAAAATGCCGAACTTTCTATGCTGGGTTCGGCGAACAAGGTGGTTTCAACCAAGGACTCTACCGTAATAGTCGGTGGTAAGGGAACCAAGAAAGATATAGAAAGCCGAGTTGCCAGCCTCCGCAAGCAAATGGAGAACTCTGACTCTAAATTTGACAGTGAAAAGCTAGAAGAAAGAATAGCGAAACTTGCCGGCGGTGTGGCTGTGATAAGAGTGGGAGCTTCAACTGAAACTGAGATGAAGTACCTGAAGCTCAAAATCGAAGACGCCGTTAACGCTACCAAAGCCGCTATTGAAGAGGGAATCGTCCCCGGCGGTGGAAGCGCTCTCATCAAAGCAATAGATATATTGAATAAAGTAAAATTAGACGACCTGAACGAAGACGAGAGAACGGGCTTTGATGTTTTGAAGCGAGCGCTTGAATCTCCATTGCGTCAAATAGTTGTGAATTCCGGCAAGCCCGATGGGTCGGTGGTCGTGGAGCGAGTTCGGTCAAATGAATTTGACGGTTATGATGCCGGCAAGGACCAAATGGTTAAAGATATGGTCAAGGCGGGAATCATTGACCCTGTGAAAGTTACCCGCAGTGCTATACAAAACGCGGCTTCAGCGGCTGCCGTGCTTCTTACCACAGAAGTAGCCATAGCTGATCTGCCCGAAGAAAACAATTCGGATGACTCCGGCGCCGGCGGCGGTATGGCCGGAATGGGCGGCGGCATGGGAATGCCCGGAATGATGTAGAATTCTTAAAACTCTCTAAAACCCGCCCGTATAGACTGGCGGGTTTTAGTTTTGTATAATTAAGACAACCTTAATAATTAATAAATAAGATATGTCAGGAATAATTTTAGGAATAGTTGTAGTTCTGCTTCTCGTAAGCGGGGGCTTCAACGTGATCCCATGGGGGGTTAATATCCCCGTGATCGCGGTACTCGTAGTTGCTTGGGCGGTATTTATTTACAACCGTTTGGTGCGTTTGGATAACCGTACAGACGAAGCTTGGGCCGATATAGACGTTCAGCTCAAGCGTCGTTATGACCTTATCCCAAACCTTATAAACACAGTCAAGGGATATGCTGAACACGAAAGAGGTGTATTTGAGAGAGTAACCGAAGCTCGTTCGCAGGCTATGAACGCCGAAGGCGCGGCCGAGCAAGGAGAGGCAGAAAATATGCTTACCGGAGCGCTCAAATCTCTTTTCGCTGTGGCAGAAGACTATCCTGATCTGAAGGCGAACGAGAACTTTCTTGAGTTGCAACGTGAACTTACCGATACAGAGGACAAGATAATGTCCGCTCGTCGCTTTTACAACGCGAATGTGCAGGATCTTAATAATGCAGTTGAAATGTTCCCGTCAAATGTCGTGGCCGGAATGTTCAGCTACAAACAACGTGAATACTTTGAGCTGGAAGAAAGTTCGGCGGCTAGAGAGCCGGTTGATGTAGAATTTTAAGTCTATTTGAGATATAGATCTTTTGATTTGGAGCACCCAAGGTTTCCGGTAGAAACACCGGAGACTTACTAAACTTATGGCTACGGCATACACAAGAAGGAGTAATAATATAGCAAAAACGTGGTTGTTAATGACCTCGTTTTTGGTGATGATAATCGGGTTAGGATTTGCTGCTACTTGGTATTTTGGGTCTAGTTTGATCCTTTATATAGCCATCGCTTTCTCTCTTCTAATGAACATCACGAGCTATTGGTTCTCTGACAGAATTGTTCTCGGTATGTCCGGGGCGAAGCCGGCTAGTCGAGAGGAGTACTTCGATCTTTGGAATGCGGTGGAAAATCTCTCCATAACGGCTGGGCTTCCTATGCCCAAGGTATATGTCATTGAGGAGGAAGTACCCAATGCTTTCGCGACCGGCAGAAATAAAGAAAAGGCAACCGTGGCGGTTACTACCGGACTTCTAAAGATCCTCGATAAAAGCGAATTGGAAGGAGTAATAGCGCACGAACTGGCGCATATACAAAACAACGACATCTTGCTTCAGACGGTGGTTGTTGTCCTGGTTGGATTCGTTACTTTGCTTTCGGATTTCTTTCTTCGTTTCGCTTTCTTTGGTGGCGGGGGAGACAGAGGAGGGCAGGCCAAACTTATAGGAATAGTTATTGGGATCACTCTGGCCATCCTCGCGCCCTTGGTGGCTGTTGTTATTCAACTGGCGATCTCTCGCAAGCGAGAATTTATGGCTGACGCGTCCGGCGCTCTTTTGACGCGTTACCCGGAAGGTCTTGCCGGAGCTCTTGAAAAGATCGGAGGTTATGCCGGTGAAATGAAACGAGCAAATCACGCAACCGCTCACCTATATATCTCCAATCCTTTTGGGAGTGAGCACAAAGGGAAAAAGAAAAAATCTTTTGTTAACCGTATGTTTTCCACACATCCTCCTATTGAAGACAGAATTAGAGCATTGCTTGAGTAATTGCGCTAGTGTGCTTTTTTGAAAAAAGTAGTATAATTACGGCAGGGTTGTTTGAGTAATATCTAGATACCATTTTCTGGGAGTCTCAAATTAGACTTGTCTGGCGATTCGTTCGCGGATAAATTCTTGCGGACACCCACCTAGTTTTTTGCTAGGGAAATTCTCAAGCAGCCCTTATAGAAAACGCCCTGAATTCCTCAGGGCGTTTTCTATTTTAACTGCTATAATATAAAACTATGACACGTTCCCAGGTGCTAAAGATCTCATTTCTGTCTGTCTTCTTCCTCTTGATCGTCAATCAAGTGGCTTTGTCTATAAATCTGTTTTGGGCGGTTTGGTGGATGGATCTAGTGCTTCACTTCTTAGGTGGTTTAGTTATTGGTAGCGTCATCATTTCACTTTTTCTGCGCAGATCTGACCCATTTTTGTATATGGCCGGCGTTGTTACGACTATAACTATGATAGTAGCTCTTGGGTGGGAGGGGTATGAATTTTTCGCGCAGATCGCCTACGCGCGAAACTACATAGTTGATACACTTACGGATATAGGGTTTGGCTTAGCAGGCGCGCTCACTATGACCATATTTGCCCACGCAATACTTAATCGAAAAAAGAAAAATTAGATGAATATGAACGAGAAAAATAGCAAACTAAAATTCTACGGAGGAGCGGGCGCTGTTACGGGGGCGAACTTTATGCTTAAAACAGACGAGAAAAAGATCTTGATCGACTGCGGTATGGTGCAAGGTTCTGAGGAAGAAGAGGAAAAGAACTGGGCAGATTTTGAATACGACCCCAAAGATGTGGATGTTGTTTTTATTACTCATGCTCACGCTGACCATATTGGAAGAATTCCCAAATTGGTGCGCGATGGATTTAAGGGGGTAATATATTCAACTGACGCTACGCGTGAGTTGGCGAGTGTAATGTTCGAAGATTCTCTTTCCATAGCTCGGTTTGAAGAGAAAAAGACCGGACGCGAGCATTATTATGACCACAGAGATGTTGATCGTGCCTTAGATCTGTGGAAAACAATTGACTATCACTCAGAGACGGAAATAGGGGGCGGCTTTAGTGTGTATTTCCGCGATGCCGGACACATACTTGGTTCGGCGATCATAGAAATTACGAGAAACGGAAGAAAGATAGCGTTTACCGGCGACCTCGGAAATTCGCCGACTCCGCTCCTCAGACCGACGGAGTTCGTAACAGACGCTAACTATCTTTTAATGGAGAGTGTCTATGGTGACAGGGATCACGAAAATGTTGCGGAACGCACGGAAAAGCTGAAAGCAATGATATTGGACACTCACGATCGAGGCGGGGCTCTGGTTATGCCGACTTTTTCAATTGAGAGAACACAAGTAATGCTCTATGAGTTGAACGAATTGATAGAGTCGGGAGAAGTTCCCACTATGCCGGTGTTTTTGGATTCGCCGTTAGCGATTGAAGTAACCGAAATTTATAAAAAATACCAGCAATATTTTAATAAAGATATCAAAAGAGACATCAGGGAAGGAGATAACATATTTAATTTTCCCGGATTTCAGTTATCAAACACCCGAGAAGATTCTCGGCGTATAAATAACGAGCCTAATCCCAAAATAGTAATGGCCGGTTCCGGAATGAGTGAAGGAGGGCGGATTCTTTATCATTATCAGCAGTATATTTCAGATCCCAGTTCCACTATACTGCTTGTTGGGTATCAGCCGGTAGGGGGTTTGGGACACGCGCTTTTGAATGGAGAAAAAGAGATCACTTTATTTGGAGAAAAAATACAAGTAAATGCCAAGATAGAGTCAATTCTTTCTTACTCAGCTCATATGCAATCAAGCGATCTTCAAGAGTTTGCTGAGAGAGCCGCAGAGAAGGGAGATCTTGAGCGAGTTTTTGTCGCGATGGGAGAACCGAAGAGCTCATTGTTTTTAGTCCAGCGACTGCGAGATCATTTCGGTATTGACGCGGTGGCTCCTGAGGAAGGAGAAGAGATAGAGATCGACTTTTAGCGCTATTGACGAATAATATTATAGATTGTATAATATTAAAGGAAATAAATTCTTCGTCGTTGTGCAAAATCCTTAGGAGGTCAGTAATGGATACTAAAGCAACCGATCTGGATTTCGAGCTGGTTCTCATGGAAATGAGCGGACAAACCCAGGTGAGCCCCGAAACTGCGCGTTTCATCAAGCGCCGCGGAGGAGAGGAAGAAGCGAGGAGAGAGTTGAGAGGGGTTGTCAGTGCTATCGAATCTCGATTCGATAAATTGACTTGCCCGAACACCTTGCGCAGTAGCAACTCTGGTTTCGGCTATGGTGCCGCGTCCTCTAAGAACACAGGAAAGAGAATTATATAGTCTTACTATATAATTCTCTTTACCCCAACCCCTGATCTTTCGGGGGTTGTTTTTATTTCCGAGCTGAGGAGAGCAATATGAGGTTTAATACCCCGCCCCTCTGGGGCGGTCAAAGGGTGAGCGAAGCGAACACCCTTTGAGTCCAGGGCTTGCCCTGGGGTTTAATACCGATTATTTAACCGATTCTACAATTTTTGCAAAAATATCCGGCTGGTTCTCAGCGAGGTTCGCGAGAGTTTTGCGGTCGAGGTTGACGTTGTTTTCTTTGAGCGCGTGCATGAATTTGCTGTAGCTCATACCGTGCTCTCTTATACGCGCGTTTATTTTACCTTGCCACAGGCGGCGGAATACATTTTTCTTGTCGCGGCGATGAGCGAAGGCGTGATTGCCGGCATGATAAAGCCCTTCGCGCGCCTGGCGCTCTTTTGTCGATCGAGCGTTTCTAAATCCCTTGGCACGCTTTAGTATAGTTCGCCGTCTTTTTATTGATGTTGTTCCTCGTTTTACTCGTGTCATATTTTTCTAATTATTCAAAACCAGCCGATCACTACGCGTCGGTGCGCGGTAGAAATCGAGCTTTCTGTTTGCTTGTCATCTTAAATTCGCGCATTCGTTTCTTATCCAACTGCTTCTCGCCGTCTTCTCTGGCATTAAAGTGGTTCTGCCCGGTCTTACGCGCAAGGACTTTGCCGCTTTTTGTTATTTTTAGTCTTTTTGTGTATGACTTATTTGTTTTCATATAAACTTTTCTACGCTTTCTCTATGATCATTGTGCGACCTTTCGGGCTTTTCTTGGCTTCCTCGGCGACCTTATAATCAACGGACATAAGCTCCAGCATACGCTCCAATCGTTCCCGCAAGAACTTCTCCTCCATATACTTTGTTCGCCCCGGCAAGAAAAGATCAAATTTTATTCTATGTCCCTCTTTTAGCCATTCATCCGCCTTTCTTGCTTTTAGCTCGAGGTCGTGCTTGCCGGTATTTATCTTTACCTGAATGTTCTTTACTTCGGTTGTAGATGATTTGGCCTTGTGGGCTGATTTTTTCTTCTTTTGTTCGTACTGAAATTTACCATAATCGGTGATCTTTGCAACCGGTGGTCGGGCGCCTGGAGATATTTCGATCAGATCAAGCTCGAACTCACGCGCCTTGCTAAGGGCTTCCGCAGAGTCCAATACCCCAAAGTTTTCTCCTTCGGGGCCTATCACTCGTACTTCACGAGCTTTTATTTGTTCATTTGTTCTGGGTCCGGGATCTCTTCTAACCGGTCCGCGTCTTCTAAATTTTGACAATGCTTGTTTAGTTCTTCTTTAAATTAAGCTGCTAAATTATAAGTTCGAGCAGTGGGATATTTATACCATACTTTTTTAGGAGAACCAACAGGTTTTGTCGGCAAGTCTGGATTTCGTCCCTACAGTGCGTCCTTGATCCAGGAAAGCAAAGACAGGGTATCTGACGTACTGTTGTCTGAGCCCAAGACTATGATAGCTATATTTCTCTTATTATTTTTCGAGTCCTCGATCTCGAAGGTTGTGATAAGGGTTTGGCGTGACTCGTTTATGTATCCATTTTTACCCCCTCTGTATTCTTCCAGATTTCGCAGTTGGTGTATATTTCTGAAAGTCTCGGTTCTTTCACTTCCGTTCGGTGTTGTCAGTGTAACGCTTCCTGATTCAGCTTGGGTTATTTCCAAGATCACCTCTTCGTTCTCTTTTATATGACGAGCGAGCTTGTAGATGTCGTAGGCGGTGGAAACGTTCTTTTCGGACAGACCGGACGGTTCTACGAAATAGGAATTTATCATTCCTATTTTGCGAGCTTGTCTATTCATAAGTTGAGCGAACCGTCCTTTTCCATAGTAGTCGGATATAGATAAAGCGGCATCGTTTGCTGAACTTAAGAGTAGGGGATAGAGAATCTCTTCTAGTGTTAATTTTTCTCCATAAGAAAGGTTCGCGCTTATGCCGAAAGAATTAACAGCAGTTTCGGTTGCTGTTATTTCTCGGTCTTTCGGGAGAGATTTTATAGCTGTTAGAGCGGTCATAAGTTTTGATATTGAGGCTATGGGACGGACGGTCTGGGATCTCTTTTCGGCGTATATCTGACCGCTATCCATATCCGCGACCAAGTAAGACGAAGCGTCAACATAGGGCGGATTATTGTTTTTCAATTCAACTGTTTTGTCTTCTTCTTTTTCAACTCTTGCCAAAAAAGAGGTTTCGTTGGTGACCTCTTTGTTTTTGTTGCCATCCTCGCCGGCGGCAAAAGCAACCTGCCCCGAGCCGCTAAGGTCGCGTGCTTCGTCTGTGCTGGCGCTGTTATTTTGCAGGTGAGCTGTCTCGTAATTGAATTCGATGTCATTCATCGGCAAAAATTTGACAGTGCTATCTGCCAAGTATTCAGCAGAAAATGCCGCTATCATTACAACGGCAAAGAACTTTACGATAAAAAGGAAGTTGCTTTGGTCAAATTTGCCTGAGCGCGGGGTAGACATATATGTCTATATACTACAGTGGAGATTGTTCTATATCAAATTTACATTTGTCTTTCGTATGTTCAAAAAGTGTTATACTAAAACCATTAGAAGTAAGAGAAAAATTTATGAATAAAACAACACTGATCATAATACTCCTCGTCGTAGGCCTGCTTTTGGTGCTATGGCTACGTGGAGGAGATGAAGCAACCGATAATGGCTCTCCAGATCCAGACAACGAAACCAACGGTGAAGTTCAAGAAGAGACAGAGGAACCCGAAGAAACTGACGACTCTGCAATGGATGAAGATGAAGTCAGGGCGCAGTTGGAGTCAGCTACTGTTACTGTACCTGACGTGGACTCACAGGTGACGCTAGAAGGCGGAGAAGGTTCGTTTGAGGTAGACGGTACTGTTCAGACCGAAGGATTCGCGATCCTTGGAGACAAGTTTCAAGTAGCAGAAGCAAACGGGGAAACCTATGTTCTCGCCCACATGTCGTTTAATACCGGAGGTACGGGAACCTTTGATTATTTGGTTTCTTTTGTCCAGTCAGACGCAGGACTGGAACAAGTAGACGCTGAAATTCTTGGAGATAGCATTATCGTAAGATCCCTCGAATTTAACGCCGAGTCTGAAGGATCTATGCAAGCTACGGTTGAGATCTATACTCGAGAAGAAGGAGAATCTATTTCGGTAGAACCTACCGTTGAAGAAACGCTTGAGTTTACAATAACAGCGGAAGGAGAGATAGAGACTGAGTAAGATCTAGAGAAAATTGATGAAGCGGAAAAATAAAAAGCGCCCTTTATATGTGGGCGTTTTTTATTTGGAAGCAAGGCTTCCAAAATTCGCTTTAGTAATTGTGTTATAGTGCCGGTATGAATTTTGCAATTAATAATCTACGTATATGAATAAAAAAGGATTATTTTTGATCTTATTGGTGGCTCTGGTCGGAGTTTTTGTCTGGGTGAACTACTTTGCGTCCGAAGATCAAGGTAACGGCTCTGGTGATGAGGGAGTAACAATCACTGATCCGCAAACATTTGAAAGCTCTGATTACGGTTTTTCCTTTGACAGACCGTACGATTGGCAATTTGAGTCCTCTTCGGAAATAACTCCTATGTTCAGCGCATATGTAAAACCGGCTGGAGTACCGGTTACGCCTCCGTTTGATCATTTTGCGAACGTGACTCATGTTTCCGTATATCCTGAAGGTATACCGACCGAGGGATTGATAGGCGAGACAGAGCCGATTGATTTTGATCCTGGCTTTGAGTTGACTCAGGAGTCACAGATGTATGTCCTAGAAGACGGTACGCCATTCGCTGCCTATCTCGTGCCCGAAAACAAGCCTGAAAGTTGGGGAGAGTCAGGGTATATCTGGATGCGGGTGCGCGTTGAAGATTTGACTACGGAATGCTTTGGGGGAGAAGAGTTAATCCCTGAAGAAGAGTGCGATCCTATGACAGAAGACCACATAATAGTCCGCGAAGGAGAGATCAATGAATCCTTGTGGAGCTTGGAAAAAGAAATGGTACGAACGTTTAGTCTGGGATATCTGATAAACTAAAAGCATCTATCGTAGCTTACATATGGACTCAACAGAAGAATTAAAACTCAGCGCAGAGGACCCGACCAAAGACACGCTTGATGTGGGGACGCTTGACGCGCTCAAGCACGAGGCGGACAGGTGTATGACGTTCAGTGGATATATCCGCGGTGCTTCGTTGGAAGAAGATACAATTGAAGCTATTAAACATAAAGAAGGAGAAGGAAGCGCTAAAAAAATTGAAGAAAAATTAAAAGAGATAGGTCATCCTATCGATCTATTTGAGTTTCAAATATCACGAGTGGTACCCGTTGGGTTACTCAGGAGCGATACTGCTCACTGCCACCCATTTGTTTTCCTGGGCAACCGAAGATATCGAGGAACTCGGAGCGATTGGCTTAAAGAACTCATTTTTTAAATCTATTATATTCAGATTTGCTTCTATGGGTGGTATCTATAAAGCCGGCCCAAATGCATGGAACAAAGTGTACGATGCCGGTGAATTTGTAGGAGTGGAATTTTCAGGAGAGAGACATGTACTCGTTATGGATTTATTACACTATCGGAATCACTTGTTGCTTGAGTATTATCACAAAGGATATTTTGAGAAAATGGTAGCTCTCGGATCGGGCTCAGAGGAAGCGCATATGGAAATTCTGCAATCTATACATAGAGGAGACGATCGATACAGGTATAAGTTTACGTGGTAGTTTAAACAGTCAACCTGGCAGGTTGACTGTTTTAAAGGTTTATCTGCAAATAAAAACCCCCTACACCAAAATGGCGTAGGGGGTTTTGAACTGAGGACGCGTGAAAATCAGAACGCCCAGCAAGAACCACAGCTTGCGCTACCAGCAGCGGTAACGCTCACGAGAGCGAGAAACAGTACGGCGGTGAAAATCTTCTTCATCATTTCCTTCCTTTCCGGACTCTCGAGTCCTCGGAGAGGATAACAAAAAGTCCAAATCTTGCAACTTTTGTCCAGACTCCCACTGTTTTGTCTCTCCCGAGGTTAAACCTAGGGAGAAGTACAGACACCACTGCCGTATCCAAATCCCCACGCATAGGGCATGCCGGTACAAGGGGCTCCTCCTACTCTGACGGCGTAATACACTGCCTCCGCAATCGTTTCATACAGAAAGATAGCTTCTTCGTTTGTGCTGAGGTTGGTCCTCCGCTTAATTTCTTCGGTGTTATTTATGCCGTAAGAAATGATCTCTGCTCTTAGTGCGTTGTCGGCTTGTAGTCTTCTGCCATAGCCGCCTTCACCTTTGTGGTAGATCTTATCGTGCTGTATGCACGCTTCCTCGAACGGGATGTTTTCAGCGTTTGCGTATCGCTCAGCAATAGCCGGCGAGATCTTTGATAGACCTTTTACGGAAGTGCTCCACCCTTGTGAAATATTAAAAGAGCATCCGTCCGATTCGAACGCTTTTAGTTCGTAGTGTGGCTTTGCTGCTTCGAGTTGTGCCATCCTTTTTTTCTCAGCGATAGGGCCTAAGGTTGCCGTTCGAAAAAACAGGAAGTAGAGCAGGGTGGCTCCAGCAGCTAAAAATATTAACACGATAATGGTTCTTCTCCTGCGGCGGAATACGCTCGCGGCTGACTTGGATGAATTCATGCTTTGTATTATGCCACAGTTTTTACTATAAATTCCTATGTTTCTGACGACCGCTTCTAAATATGACGCATTGTTTCCTAACTTTCCCCCTAGGTTTAACCTAGGGGGAAGTAGTTATTTTATTAAAAAACGGCCTCGCGACTTAGTCGCGAGGCCGAAAATTTACTCGTTACCTGTGAACTTGATGGCCTTCGAAAGACATTTGGAGACTAGCTACGCCAAAAGTCATCGAACTCTGCATCTCGGTTAGCTTACTGGTGTCAAGATCGTCATGAACTTGTTTCATAACATCCTGGACATCTCTTCCGAAATTATTTGTGAAGAACGGGGGAAGTAGCCCATCTTTCTTAAAGGTCTTCCATCCCTTAATTAAGGCCGTTAGGCGCTCACACCAAACAACGCTTTCTTCGCCGTTTGATTGTATTGCGTTTTTATACACATGTAGAAGGAGCGCGTGGGACTTAGGAAATGTCGGTTCGTATTGCGACTTAGCCTGACTCATTACATCCTCCTTTGGGTAGAGGTTTAATACGACACAGCCCGTCTGAATTGGACTATACCGCACTTTCTCTAGCGGTCAACCTGGCAGGTTGGCCACCTGGAAAATTTTTCATACGAAAAACACTTGTTTGATTTGACGAATTATTATAAATATGCTCTAATAAAGATAGAAGTGACCAACTCCAATTGGTCCTTTATGGGAGGCTCTATGAAGCAGATGGTGTCAATCGAAGGACTCTCTCGCCGTAAGGTCTTCGCTGCACTTTACAACGCGGCTAGGCCTGTAGGTATGGGGGCGTTGCGATACGATCCCCAGCCCATCGTGGCAGAGGAACTCGGAGAATTTCCCAACGGGGAAGTTGAGTTCGACTACGTCAAAGGTCGCGCCCTCAAGCTTTCGTTCGCGGATGTTGATGAACTCAACGTCTACTGGTACAACGAGAACAACGGAGAGGGTGTCGCCGAGAGGGTAATCGATATCCTTCGACAGACCGGCGACCCATGTGCAAAGGAGATCATCGGTATTCATGAAAGAAATATCCTTGTATCTATGGCCGAGGCTCGTGGTTCGTAGATACGATGTAGTTTTAAACCCTAACGCAGCAATGCGTTAGGGTTCTGTTTTTTTGCGTGGCGGGAATCGGCGTCAGCTCGCCTCGATATAATTGTTCGCTAACACCCTAGGCTAAACCTAGGGAGAACTGGTGGCATTTGTTGCTTTCGTGCGGGAATCGGTCACAAGTTACTAAGTGTTCTCGATTACTTCGTAATCTGCGATCACAAAGTACTTGCGACCCCGCCTCAGCCCTTATTCGTCCCCCGGATGCGGGCTTCCGGCTTTCGATTCCCTCACTATTCTACAGGCAAAAGAAAAAACCCGAGGCAAGCTCGGGCGTTTCTTTTGCTGTGGAGATGGCGGGAATCGAACCCGCGTGCGAATGAAGAGTGAGTGTGCGTCTACGTTGCCTAGTAGACGTTTGTAAGTTTAAGAGACGAACCTCAAACGACTACTAAATAGTCCGTCTCCGATCTCTAAAGGTCTCGAGAACGTGACTCGAGAAATCAGTTCTCCAGCCCGAATGTTATGCCGCGAGAGACGCTGTATCGGGCGTCAAACGCTCTCACGTCGCCAAGTTACGCTACTGCGTAGGCGAAATCACTTGCCTGATAAGGCGAAGCGACAGATCCTGAATTTGTGTTTGCAGGTATCTTTATGGTGCTTTGTTGTGGAAGCGCACCGCTCCCGCAACGCACAGCACTCACGTCTTCAAACGTCGAAGCCGATCATCCCCAAAGGTTCGCTTCGTGTATAGACCTCGCTCTCGAGCGACAAACTTGGCTCTCAGTAATTAGTACGATCGATTGAGCCGTACACTGATGAAGCGATGCTCGAAGAGCGAGACTATAAACTACGCTCTAAGGTAATAGACGAACAGACTTAAAATCTGACGTTTTGTTTTATTTCTCTTTCAATGTTCCGTTCCTCGTCTCGTTTTTTGATCTGCTCTCGCTTGTCGTGTTTCTTTCTTCCGCGCGCTAGAGCAACATCAACCTTTATCAAACCTCTCCTATTATACAACGATATAGGTATTAGAGTCAATCCAGGGGTGCCCAGCTTTTGAGACAGCGAGACCAACTCTTTTTTGTGAAATAAAAGCCGACGTGGGCGCTCCGGATCATAGTCTTCAGAGACATTTTGGGCTTGAAAAGGGGGAATATTAGCTTTTTGCAGTATAGCTCCGAAAGGATTTACTGTTACGTAAGACCCAGCCAAAGATCCTTGGCCTGAACGCAAGCTTTTGACCTCAAAGCCAAAAAGCTCGATACCAGCTTCGAACTTATCGATCACTTCATAGTCTCGCAGGGCTTTTTTGTTGTGTATTAATGTCATTTTCTATATAGTAGGGAAATTGTATCACGTCCATGGCGCCAACTTTACTATTTGGCGTAGGTGATCAGCTATTATGGGTGGATATTAAAGTGTATAATACTTATATGAGCGAACAAATGCCAGGCAACAATCAGAATAAAAACAAAAAGGATATTAAACCGCCAAAACCAAACGGCAACTCCGGCGGACCGGAAAAACCGGAAAACGACAACAATTTTTGGAAGAATGTGTTAACAGTAACACTGATCTTGGTGTTGTTTTCTTTGGTTTGGTCACTTGTGGCCGAGGAAACCCAACCGGAGCAAATTGCCATTTCAACTCTTGCTAGTGACATCAGGCGGGGCGAGATCACAGAGATCGTGGTTGAGGGGAATATGGCTACCGTTACTTATCAAGACGATAGGGAAAGGCGAGTTCGCAAAGAAGACGGCACCGCTCTTTCTGAGACGTTAGGTAACTATGGAGTTGATCTTTCGGAAGATAATTCACCCGAGATCACTATAAAGAGCCCTAGCGGTATTATGGTTTTCTTAACAACCATGGCTCCTTTCTTGATACCTCTTGCCTTTATTGTGCTTTTGTTCTGGTACTTATCAAGACAGGTCAAGGGCTCGGGAATGCAGGCGTTTAACTTTGGGCAATCCAAAGCCAGGTTAACTGAGCCGGGCGACAAGAAGCAAAGAGTTACTTTCAAGGGAGTAGCAGGAAACAAAGAGGCAAAAGAAGAATTAACCGAGATCGTGGATTTTCTGAAAAATCCTAAAAAGTTCTTGCAGATCGGAGCGCGTATACCAAAAGGCGTGCTTTTGATGGGACCTCCAGGTTCCGGTAAGACTTTGATGGCAAGGGCAGTGGCAGGAGAAGCAGGTGTGCCCTTCTTTTCTATTTCCGGCTCTGAGTTCGTTGAAATGTTCGTCGGAGTCGGCGCCAGTAGGGTTCGCGATCTATTTAAGCTCGCAAAGAAAGCCGCGCCGGCGATCATATTCGTCGACGAAATAGACGCCGTTGGCCGCGTTCGTGGTGGTGGTACAGGCGGTGGAAACGACGAAAGAGAGCAAACACTGAATCAGATCCTTGTTGAGATGGACGGCTTTGAACCCAACGAAAAGGTTATCGTTATGGCGGCTACTAACCGTCCGGACGTGTTGGATCCGGCGCTTTTGCGCCCCGGTCGATTTGATCGACGAGTGGTCATCTCGCTACCGGATCGTGATGACAGGAAAGAGATTTTGAAAGTACACGTGGGCCAGATACCTTTAGCTGAGGACGTTAATCTAGAAGTGATTGCGGATAGAACTCCCGGATTTTCCGGAGCAGATCTTTATTCTCTTATGAACGAAGGTGCTATATTGGCGGCGCGAGAGAGCAGAAAGAAAGTGTCTCAATACGACCTGATTCGCTCAATTGAAAAAGTGATGCTTGGACCTGAACGCAAAAGTCATCTTCTTTCGAAAAAAGAAAAAGAGATCACGGCGTATCACGAAGCCGGACACGCCATAATCGCATCTCTGCTGCCTTATGCTGATCCTGTGCGCAAAGTATCTATCATATCTCGGGGAAGTGCCGCGGGTTACGTATTACGCCTTCCTCTTGAAGAGCGCAAATTCCAGTCCAAGAGAGAATTTCTGGATACGATAGCCGTTTCGCTTGGTGGTTATGTGGCCGAGCAAATGCTTTTTGATGATCTGACCACCGGTCCGTCAAATGACCTTCAGGTGTCTACCGGTCTGGCGCGAGATATGGTGACCAAGTATGGAATGTCAGAGAAGATCGGTCCTATAGCACTGAAAACCAATGAAGGCAAACCGGTTTATGGCGCCGTTAATGAAAGCGATTATTCCGAGGAGGTTTCGGCGAATATAGATTCTGAAGTATCGCGAATAATGAATGAATCAGAGGAACGTGCTCGCGAGATAATAACTGAACATATGGATCTTCTTCGCGCAGTTGCCAAGAAATTGATAGACACCGAGACAATAGAACATGAAGAATTCGAACTTCTGCTTGAGGCTCACGGAGTAACCCCGAAGCGGGTTGATAAGAATCCTTTGGAACCCAAAGAACCAGCGGAAGAATAAAACAAAAAACCGGATCATTCCGGTTTTTTTGTTTTTCTTACTCTTGAGCTCTTTTCTTCCCGTCGTCTCGTAGGTAGTCCACCGCGTGGTGCAATAGGTCGTGATGCAGTTTGGATGAACCTTCTGCCAGTTCGGATAAGCTCTCTATTTCTAGCTCTTCGCTCGCGCCCTGTACTAATTCCGAGTGGGCGTAACCAGCTCCGTAAAAGAAGCTTGACCACTCCAGTACTTCTACCGGGTCTTGCCAGTCTTCCTCTGAGGTAAGGTAAGTTTCTCGCATCTGGCGTAGCTTATCTGAAGTTTTAGAGCATTTATCGGAAACCGCGTCCTTTAAACCTTCACGCTCGGAAAGAGCAATAAGTTCGTCGTGAACGTCTCTGAATGTGTCTCTGGTTTCTTCAAACGACTCTCCATAAACCTCTCTCAGCGCGCTCTCCGCTCTCGTGATAGTTTCGTTTGCTACGTTCGCGAAAGCGCATACTTCTCCGATCTTTTTTGCTACAAATGAGTTCATAAATTTAAAAAGATTATTTCTAATGCGTTAAGTATAACAAAAAGAAAGAGCCGCTTGGTGCGGCTCAGACGTAGGCTTGTTCCACTCGAACAAACCTTCTTTGTACGGGCAGGTCAAAAAGGTAGGCATCAAGGATCTTCTGGAAATGGGCTTGCTTGAACTCCGACCACCTCACGTCTCCTGTATCTTCCTCTGCAGGAATAGAGAACAAGAGCTGACGAGTACCTGGAATCTTTTCCGTATAAGGCTCCGGACCATCGGGGTGGACGAAGGAATAGACTCTCTTTAGGAGAATCTCGCAGTGAACCACCGCCTCCTCGCTGAAACCTTTCTCACGGAATGTCAGACAGACGATGTTATCTTTGTTTCGACTGCCATAGTCAATAACCTTGATCCCACTCAGCTTATCTTTGTGAGGTATATTGTGGCCCATAAAAACCTCCCTCTCTTCGCTATATTACTCATATTAAGTATTAGCGCAACAACCGAGTTGCGGTCTATTTGTTTATGGGAAAAACAGCTTGTGCGCGCACCTGGACTCGAACCAGGGACCACAGAGGTATAAGCTCTGCGCTCTACCAACTGAGCTATGCGCGCACAAGACATTTTTTGAATAAGCCCATATTGTTTTCTATTTTACCAAACTGCTCTTTTTCGAGATGAGTCCGATTACCACTATATCAGAGTGTGCCAAAATAGGTAGGGGGTTAGCGAGATTACCACAATTTTATTCGAAGTGGAGTTCTTTCAAGGTGTTTATTCTTTCTTTCAAAAGAGGATATTTTTTGATATCTCGGTCTTCGGAGACAATTTTTTGCGCTTCCTCACGAGCCGCTTCTACCATTTTTATATTTTTTATAGCCTCCATTCCTATGTCGGATATACCGGATTGTTTGCGTCCGTATAACTCGCCGGCTCCGCGTATCTCCAGGTCATATTCCGCCAATTCAAAACCGCTTCGAGCTTCTTCTAGAGCTCTCAATCTTTTGATCGTCTTTTGAGAACTGCTTTCGGTAAATACGTAACAGAATGATTGGAATGTGGAGCGTGCGACTCTTCCGCGCAGTTGGTGAAGTTGCGCCAGTCCAAAGCGTTCCGCGCCCTCTATTACTATTACGGTCGCGTTTGGAACGTTGACCCCCACCTCTATAACCGAAGTGGTTACTAGTATATCGATCTCACCTTCGGCAAAAGATCGCATTGTTTTGTCTTTCTCCTTTGGGGTCATTTTCCCGTGAAGCTCGCCGACACTGTATTCGGGAAAAACATCTTTTTTGATCCGTTTGGATTCTTCTTTGACTGACTTAGCCGCGACGGCGTTCTCTTTTGCCGGATCCGGTTCGTCTATACGCGGGCAAAGTATATACATCTGTCGTCCGCTTTCAAGCTCTTTTCTGATATCTTCGTAGGTTTTCTCGCGCTTGTTGGGAGTGACTATTTTGGTTTTAACCGGTTTGCGTCCTTTGGGCATCTGGTCAATTATAGACAAGTCCAAGTCTCCGTATATGGTAAGAGCCAACGTTCGCGGGATGGGGGTGGCGGTCATAGAGAGAAAGTGGGGAACTATGTCATTTTTCTGCGCCAATTTTTGTCTTTGCTTTGTTCCAAATCTGTGTTGCTCGTCGATTATGACCAAAGCCAGGTGTTTGAACTCCACGGACTTTTGTATCAGTGAGTGCGTTCCTACCAGGACGGCAATTTCTCCGTTTTTAACCAGCTTCAATAGTTTAGCCCGCGACATATTAGTAGCTTCGTCTGGATTTATTTTCGAAGGAAATTTTTTACACCCCGAACCGGTGATGAGCCCCACTTGCAAGTGAGTATGTCGGAAAAGATCGCAAAAACTCTTGAATTGTTGTTCGGCCAGGATCTCTGTCGGTACCATATAGGCAGATTGTAGCGCGCCGAAATCTTGCCGGTCGGGATAGGTGGTGGCGCTGGCGTACATTGCCGCCGCTCCGGCTACGGTTTTCCCGCTTCCTACGTCTCCTTCCAGTAACCGAGACATAGGAGTTTCTTTGCTTAAATCACTCAAGATAGTTTCGATGGCTCCTTCTTGCGCCTTGGTGAGCTTAAAGCCAAAGCTCTTTATGGCCGGTTCTATGTCTTGGCGTGTTTTGTTGATCGAAAAGGCTTTCAATTCTTTCAGGCGGGCGCGTTCGCGTTGTCGGTCTATCTGGATCGCCAATATCTCTTCAAATGACATACGCTTGCGGGCTACCTCGGCGTTTTTGATCTCTTTTGGTTCGTGTATCCAAATGAGGGCGCTTTTAAGATCAGGCAAGCTGTACCGCTCCAATACCTCTTCGGGTACGGGGTCTTCAATGCTTTGAAATTCTTTACTTCGTAAAGCTCTTCTAACTAAATATTTAATATATTGAGAAGTAGCACCTTTGGAGGTCGGATATATTGGATTAAGTATTTGCGTATTGGGCGACTCGCCGAGCGGAAGTTCTCCGTCCAGGGCGGGTAATTCTTCTATTTTTTCTATACGTGGATTGAGAATGGCTAGCTTGCCGTTGCGTTCTGAAACTTTACCCTCTACTTCTACGGGGGTATTTTCGGAGATCATTTTGGCAATGTATGGCTGATTAAACCAGATCAAGTTAATGGATCCGGTTTGGTCGCCAAAGACGCCTTCGGCCATAGGAGTTTTGGCGCGAAAAGATTTGCGGGTATTCAGATTGCTTACGTATCCGTAAAGAGTAACGTGATCGTCTGTCTCTACGTTTTGAACTCGCTTTATCGTACCGGTGTTTTCGTATCGATAGGGAAAATGATACAAAAGGTCTCTAATAGAAGAGATTCCCAAACGCTCCAGGGCTTGCTTGTGTTTTGTATCGATTCTCGCGAGCTTTTCTATCGAAGTGGATAAACTCATTTCCGTATTGTAGCAAGTTTATCTCTCGCTTGGTTTAGTGGATTTTCGTGCCGGCAATATCTCGCGAAACGCGTTCTTTATTCCTCCTTCGGGATAGTGTCCGATGGCGAGCGCGATCGCTACAGAGAGTACGGTTACGTCTCTGAAGATAACGTCTAAGAGAGAGAACTGAGATACTAAAATGCTGAGTATGAAAAGAGCCGCTAATGTGCTGGGTATAAAAATTCTTTTGCCGAAGAGTATCCAAAGAGCGATGATAGATTGCATAACGCCGATCAGAATAAGCAGAGTTTCTTTGTCAGCGACTGCGGTTAAAAAGTTGGGAACGTACCCGACCCACGAGGAGGGATCAAGAATGCCCGCGATAGCCGCGTAAAGAAGAGAAAAGGCGAGACCCGAACGCAGAGTATATTCAACTAACACTTCTTTTTTCATATGGCGGTTATAATAGCGGTCTCTAGTTACTTGAGTGTAACACCTAAATGCTTCAATCTATAGATTGAAGCATTTATTTTATTGAAAAAGAGGCCTAAAAATGGTAAATATATAGGTGTAAGATATTGCGTGAGATAGGGTAGTGGTACCATTATCAAAACAAAGCAAAATACGGAGAGTTGGCTGAGTGGATAAAACAGAAACTGCTTTCTGTTTTATCCGGTTCCGCGAAAGCGGAAACTTCCGTTGTTGAGCGTAGCGAAACAGGAAGTAGGAGGACGAACTTGTTCGAACACTCAGCCAACGGTACTATTGTCAAAACAAAGCAAAATACGGAGAGTTGGCTGAGTGGTCGAAAGCGCCTCACTGCTAACGAGGTAAGGGTTTACACCCTTCGAGGGTTCGAATCCCTCACTCTCC